>NZ_JAKJSP010000001.1:0-49364 GCF_050337085.1 Photobacterium sagamiensis
CCCTAGACCCTAGACCCTAGACCCTAGACCCTAGACCCTAGACCCTAGACCCTAGACCCTAGACCCTAGACCCTAGACCCTAGACCCTAGACCCTAGACTCTAGACTCTAGTGCCTATACGCCTTTGACGCTTTCACCACGTTGTTCATTTCATCGACCAGCTCGTACAATTCGGGTTCAATGTCCTCGATGGTTGAGTTGGCTTTAAGCTGCGTCTCTATGGTATGGCAGAGGTTTTTTAGGCGCGGTACGCCACTGTAAGCACAGCTGCCATGTAACTTGTGAATAGACGACCATAAATCGATATCTTTGCCGTCTAAGGCTTCATTCACCAGCATTTCCACTTCGGGCATGAAATCGAGCAGCATTTGCAGCATGTCTTTCGCCAGATCTTCTTTTCCCGCGGCTTGTGCCAGTGCCAATTCCCAGTCCCAGCTGATATTTTGGTTCACTGCTACAGTCTGTTCAGGGGAGGGGGCTTCAGTGACATCAGCGGCAATGCCGCCTTCAGCTTCTGTTGGAATCGCTTCATGAGAACTCGTTGTCCACTTAGCCAGTATTTGTTGCAGGATGCGCTCTTCAATCGGCTTGGTGAGGTAATCATCCATCCCGGCATTGATCAACCGTTCACGTTCGCCGGCCATCGCATGGGCGGTAACGGCAATCACAGGTGTAGTGTGGTTCAGATCCGTTTTGTGGATCTCCTGACAAGCTGTTACACCATCCATTTCCGGCATTTGAATATCCATAAAGACTAAATCAAAGGCTTTCTGATGAGAGTACTCCACGGCCTTTCTACCGCCCGTTGCGGTAATCACCGTTTCTACCCGCTCACCCAGCAGTGCCGCGATGAGCTTCAGGTTCGCCGGATTATCATCAACCGCCATAACGGTCAGAGGCTCGATGGTTTGTGCCGGCTCTGGTAGCAGCGGTGCATCCAGCTCAAGTAGATCGTCTGGGCCACAGCTTAGCGCTTCAAACAGTTTACGGTGTGCCAGCGGCTTGCCTAAACAGGCCGAAACCCCGGCATTGATGAGGCGCTCAGACAATGCCAGCTCTGTGGTTGGCAGGCTGACTATCACCTTTTCTGTTATTTGTTCAGCTTTGAATACCCGGTCGAGTAATGTGGCAATGGGTGGCTGCTCGCCCGGCGTTAAGCACAATAGCGCAAAGTGGTGATGCTCGGTATCTTCCGGCATGCTCGAGCGGTAAGTCACTTGCATACCTGCGTTAATTAAGCGCTGTTGAACGACGGAGGCGGCCTGCATGTTCGGTTCGATTAACAGTAGTTTTTTACCGATAAGCGAAGAGGTATCAATCGGCTGAGAAACCGGCAGATCCGTTTTTTGCATTTTTAATGAGAACCAGAAGGTCGAGCCTTGGTGTAGTCGGCTGGTCAGGCGAATTTCACCGCCCATCTGGGTCACCAGTTTCTGGGTGATCACCAGGCCGAGTCCGGTACCGCCGTAACGGCGGGAAATGCTGGCGTCGGCCTGGCTGAATGCCTGGAATAACTGTGCCTGCTGGCGCTCAGAGATCCCGATACCCGTATCACGTACCATAAATTGCAGTTCGACATTTTCATCTTTATCGGTTTTCAGTTCGACCGAGACGTCAATATTACCGCGTTCGGTAAATTTAACGGCGTTACCGATGAGGTTAGTGATCACTTGCTGAATACGCAGCGGATCACCAATTAAGCCTGCGGGGATCCGGTTATCGATTTTCAACGTGAGTTCAAGCCCTTTTTCGTGCGCGCTTGGTGCCAGCAGGCGCATCACTTCATCCAGTGACTCGGTAAAATCAAACGGGATATTTTCCAGCAGTAACTTACCGGCTTCCAGCTTCGAGAAATCGAGGATGTCGTTGATGATAGTCAGCAGGTTATTTGCCGATTTTTCGATGGTTAGCAGGTAATCCTGCTGGCTCGAACTGAGGCGGGTTTTCAGCATCTGACGGGTAAAGCCGATAACACCATTTAGCGGCGTTCGCAGTTCGTGCGACATATTCGCCAGGAATTCGGACTTCACCCGCGCGGCCTCCTGGGCTCGCTTCTTGGCGATATCCAACTCAACGTTCTGGATTTCTAACTGCTCTAACGTTTCGCGCAGATCGGATGTTGCCTGATCGATGCTCTGCTGCATTTCAATGTGGTATTCAGACAGCGAGATCGCCATGGCATTGATACCATTTTTCAAGGTATCCAGTTCACCAAGCAGTTCACCTTCGATACGAATATCTAAGTGACCGCGCCGGATCCGATCGACCACACTGACCATGTGTGAGATCGGCCGGGTAACATCCTGCATTAAGCGGTAAGCAAACAGTGAAGATAGCGTTAATCCCAACAGTAGCACCATCAGTGCGGTGAAAACTTCCTGGTACTGCTGGAGGCGCAGGGTACTTAAGTCTAATTCGAGGGCGATGTACCCTAATGCCTGGCCCTGGGAATTCGACTGTGCGCCACTACCAAATAGACCTTCGGTTAAAATAGGGGCGCGCAGGATCAGCGCATTATCATTGAGCCGGGTATCGAGCAGCAACGGGATCGGTTGATCATCCGGATACATCAGGGTTTCAAAGTTACGATGAAAGTTCGAGGTGACAAATAATTGATTGCTGGCATCAAAGACGGCAATGCTGCGGATGATCTGGGAATGCTTACGGTGGGCATAACTGATCAGGCGACGAACCGCCTCCCGATTTTTATCGGTCATGCCATATTCAGTCGAAATTGCCAGCGGCTCAATGATACTGGCACCAGTAGAAATCAGCTGGTGTTCCAGATCCCGGTAGCGGCTCATCGTGAAAAAGGCGCTCAATAATAGGCCTATAATCAATGTCGGTGCTAATGTCAGGGTAAAGACCCTGGCACGAAGTCCATATTTGGTCATGGTTCTCTTAATTACAAGAATGCGATTCTGTGGGAGAATTGTCGTCCACCTGTGGCCTTTAGCTTAATGAAACTAGGGCTACTCGACAATCAACCAATGTCTTTTCAGTGAGTCAAAACACTATGGCACGCTTTTTTAAGCCTCAAAAACGTAAAATAACCGACACCAAGCATAAAGAAATTACAATCAGCCGATTAGATCACCTTGGCTCAGGTATTGGTCATATTAATGGTAAATCTGTCTTTGTTGATGGTTTATTGCCGGGTGAAAAAGCATTGGTTCAGTTTACTGAAGACAAAAAGCAGTATGCCCGTGCCAAAGTCATCAAGCGTCTTACCGATAGTCAGGCGCGTATTAAACCGCATTGCCCGATCTATGACCAGTGTGGTGGATGCAACTTACAACATTTATCCCATCCAGGACAGGTTGAGGCTAAGCAACAGGCGCTAACAGATCTAATGAGCAAGTTTGCCGTCACTGAGCAGCAAACATTTTCCCAGGTCGCTCCGATTGTTGGCAGTGAGCTGCATTACCGCCGCTGCTCCCGATTCAGTATTAAGCCGGGAGCGGGGAAATTGCAGTTTGGCTTTCGCAAGAAACAGAGCAAAGAGATTGTCGATGTTGAGCAATGTCCGGTGTTGGCGCAATCACTGAATGAACTTTTACCGCCATTACGCAGACTGTTAACTCAGTTGAAAGGGCAAAAGCACCTCGGGCATGTTGAACTGGTGGAAGCGGATAACGGGCGGGTGGTCTTAATTCGTCATTTAAAGCCGTTTTCTGACAAAGATATGACGTTAATTCGCCATTTCGCTCAAGAGCATAATGTTATTCTATTCTTAGCGCCGACATCGGATGACATCGAGCTTGTTCATGGTGATACGCCGTATTATGAACTGGAAGAACTTAAGCTGTATTTTTCACCAAAAGACTTTATTCAAGTTAACCGTGAAGTGAATAAAAAGATGGTTCGGCAAGCCGCCGATTGGCTGGATATTCAGCCAGATGATCGTGTACTGGATCTGTTTTGTGGGTTAGGCAATTTTAGTTTACCGCTGGCAAAACGAGCAAAAGCACTGGTTGGTGTTGAAGGTATCGAAGAAATGGTTCATCGTGCCACAGAGAATGCGATGTGCAACAAGCAGACTAATGCCGCCTTTTATCAGGCGAACCTGGATGATGATGTCACTAAGCTGCCATGGGCGCGTGAACCCTTTAATAAAATATTATTGGATCCGGCGCGTGCAGGTGCTGCGGGTGTGATGCAGCATGTAGTGAACCTTAAGCCTGAAAGGGTAGTATATGTATCATGTAATCCGGCTACGCTCGCGCGCGATAGTCAGGTATTACTGCAAAAAGGTTATCAGTTGGAACGCTTAGGAATGCTGGATATGTTTCCGCATACCGGACACCTGGAGTCAATGGCCTTGTTTAGCAAAAAGAGTCCGGCCACCCAAAAATAGTGTTTCCTTAACAGAGAAAAACAGGATTGAAAAATGGTCGCAGTTCGCGGTGCGCATTTAAAGGAAAATGATACATTTGAGCTTTCATCTTGGGTTGAGAGTTTGCAGCAAGACGCCAAGGTGTCAGGCCGCATTCAAAAAACCTATCAGCGATGTATCGATCTAACGACTGAGGAAGAGTCTGCGCCATTACTGCTATGGCGTGGCCGCGAAATGGTAGAGATCCTTGTTACCCTGAGTATGGACAGGGATACGCTGATTGCAGCGCTACTGTTCCCGCTGGTGGAAGCGGGCGTTTATGACCATGAGCAGGTCAAGGAAGATTACAACAGCACGATTTTGCAGATGGTGACTGGGGTCGAGCAAATGGCGGCAATCGGGCAGCTTAATGCGACCACTGAAGGTGCGGCGCAATCAGCGCAGGTTGATAATATCCGCCGCATGCTGTTATCGATGGTGGATGATTTCCGCTGCGTGGTGATCAAGCTGGCTGAGCGTATCTGTAACCTGCGTGAAGTAAAAGACGAGCCTGATGAGGTGCGTCGTGCAGCTGCACGTGAGTGTGCCAATATCTACTCGCCACTGGCTAACCGTCTGGGTATTGGTCAGCTTAAGTGGGAAATCGAAGATTACGCTTTCCGCTATCAGCATCCTGACACCTACAAGCAGATTGCCAAACAACTCTCTGAGCGCCGTATCGATCGCGAGCAATATATCGACTCTTTTGTCTCAGATCTTTCCGAATCAATGCAAGCTTACAACATTAAGGCTGAAGTGCATGGCCGCCCGAAGCACATCTACAGCATCTGGCGTAAAATGCAGAAGAAGAATCTGGCCTTCGATGAGCTGTTTGACGTACGTGCCGTGCGTATCATTGCAGATCAGCTCCAAGACTGTTATGCCGCATTAGGCGTGGTGCACACCAAGTATCGCCATCTGCCGAAAGAATTCGACGACTATGTCGCCAATCCGAAACCCAATGGCTATCAGTCGATTCATACCGTGGTACTGGGGCCTGAAGGCAAGACAATTGAAATTCAGATCCGTACCAAGCAAATGCATGAAGAGTCTGAACTCGGGGTTGCCGCGCACTGGAAATATAAAGAAGGCTCGTCTGGCGTTGCAAAATCATCCTATGACGAGAAGATTAACTGGCTACGTAAATTACTGGTGTGGCAGGAAGAAATGTCAGATTCCGGCGAAATGCTGGAAGAGTTACGCAGCCAGGTCTTTGATGACCGCGTTTATGCGTTTACGCCTAAAGGGGATGTGGTTGATTTGCCGCTTAATGCGACACCACTCGATTTCGCCTACCACATTCACTCGGAGGTCGGCCACCGTTGCATTGGTGCCAAGGTCGAAGGCCGGATTGTACCTTTCACCTATCACTTGCAAATGGGTGAGCAGGTCGAAATTATCACTCAGAAAGAGCCTAACCCGTCTCGTGATTGGTTGAACCCCAACCTTGGTTTTGTTACTTCAAGCCGTGCCCGCGCCAAAGTACATGCCTGGTTCCGCAAGCAAGATCGTGATAAGAATATGATTGCCGGGCGTGAAATGCTTGAAGTTGAACTGAACAAGGTCGGCGCAACATTAAAAGACGCTGAGGCATACGCATTAAAGCGCTTCAATGCTAAATCACTCGATGAGTTGTTTGCTGGTGTCGGCAGTGGCGATCTGCGTATTAATCAGGTTATTAACCATATCAACACCATGGTTAATAAGCCAACCGCAGAAGAAGAAGATCAGCAGCTGTTAGACAAACTGACAGAGGCGGGAACGAAAACCAGCACCAGTGCGAAAAAACCGCAACGTGATGCTGTTGTGGTTGAAGGGGTGGATAACCTGATGACCCACCTGGCTCGCTGTTGCCAGCCGATCCCGGGCGATGAAATCGTTGGTTTTGTTACCCAGGGCCGAGGTATTTCGGTGCACCGTAATGACTGTGAACAGCTGGAAGAACTTCGCCACCATATACCAGAGCGTATTATCCATACCGTATGGGGCGGGGGATTTGTCGGTAACTATAATATCACCGTGCGGGTGACCGCTTCTGAGCGCAATGGTTTGATCAAAGATCTGACCAATACCTTTGCCAATGAAAAAGCCAAAGTGGCCGGAGTGAAGAGCCGGATCGACTATAAGAAACAGATGTCGGTCATGGACTTTGATTTAGAGCTGACCGATCTTGACGTGTTGAGCAAGGTTCTGAAGCGGATCGAGCAGGTGAAAGATGTCGCTGAGGCTAAACGGCTGTATTAACGAGAACCTAGAACCTAGAATCTAGAAACTAGAAACTAGAAACGGGAAGCCATTGTGCTTCCCGTTTTTGTTTCTGGTAATCTGAGGCGAATAGGGTCTGTTTATCTTCCAACATAATTGCTGCTGGAAGATAAACAGACCCTAACCTAACCAATATTGATAGCGACGAATTATGAGTGATAACAAGCCGGCACCACTGGAAACCTTATTAGAAATCATGAAAACTTTGCGTGATCCAAACCAAGGATGCCCCTGGGATCTTAAACAGACCTTTGCTTCGATTGTGCCGCATACCATTGAAGAAGCTTATGAAGTCGCTGACGCGATTGAACAGCAAGACTGGAATGATGTGCGCGAAGAGCTGGGGGATTTATTGTTCCAGATTATTTTTTACAGCCAGATGGGTAAAGAGCAAGGGTTGTTTGATTTTAATGATGTGGTCAATGGCCTAAATGAAAAGCTGACCCGCCGTCATCCCCATGTGTTTGGTGAGACTGATTTTGCTGATGATGCGGCGATCAACGCTAACTGGGAAGCGGAAAAAGCCAAGGAGCGTGATGCGAAAGGCCAGGATAGCAGCGTACTAGCCAATATTCCGCTGGCACTGCCGGCGCTGAGTCGTGCTGATAAAATTCAGAAGCGTTGCGCAAAGCACGGTTTTGACTGGGATTCTGTGGGGCCGGTCGTTGATAAAGTGAAGGAAGAGCTTGATGAAGTGATGGATGAAGTCATTCAGGTGTCGGTTGATCACAATAAGGTTGAAGAAGAAATGGGGGATTTACTGTTTTCGGTGGTGAATTTGAGCCGTCATTTGCAGGTCAAACCCGAACAGGCACTGCAGCGAGCCAATAAAAAATTCGAGCGACGCTTTCGCGAAGTTGAAAAAAGTGTGCTAGAACAAGGAAAGCGCTTTGATGAATGTTCTCTGGAAATGCTTGATGCCGAGTGGGATAAAGTCAAGAAACGAGAGCGATAATGCACTGAAAATAGGTGCAACAGGCATGATCTTGACGTTTTATCATGGTTTTGGTGATGTGATTCAATGGGTTCACTTTTAAGCGATAAGCTTGTGCAATCGGTATAATTGATTTGAAACAAAAAAAAACGATGAATGCTGTGATAGTTTTCACGTTGTGGAATAAAATGTGTCTGGTATACTAATTTCCCGTCCAGATAGTTTTTAAATCCTCTATAACCAATCTTCCAGGTCAAACATGACAACGAATTACATTTTTGTTACGGGCGGGGTCGTATCCTCACTAGGTAAAGGTATTGCTGCAGCATCTCTGGCAGCTATTCTAGAAGCGCGTGGTCTTAAAGTGACCATGATGAAGCTAGACCCTTACATCAACGTTGATCCAGGCACAATGAGCCCGATCCAACACGGCGAAGTATTCGTTACGGAAGACGGTGCAGAGACCGATCTCGATTTAGGTCACTACGAGCGTTTCATTCGCACTAAAATGACCAAGCGTAATAACTTTACGGCTGGTCGTGTTTACGAAGAAGTGCTGCGTAAAGAGCGTCGCGGTGACTACCTTGGCGCAACCATTCAGGTGATCCCACACATCACGAACGAGATCAAAGATCGTGTGATTGCTGGCGCCGAAGGCCATGACATCGCTATCGTTGAAGTGGGCGGTACTGTTGGTGATATCGAATCTCTACCATTCATGGAAGCGATTCGTCAGCTCGCTGTACAGCAAGGTCGTGAACATACTATGTTCATGCACCTGACTTTGGTTCCTTACCTGGCTGCTGCTGGTGAAGTGAAAACTAAGCCGACTCAGCACTCAGTAAAAGAGCTGCTTTCTATCGGTATTCAGCCAGATATTTTAATCTGTCGTTCAGACCGTGTCATTCCGGCTAATGAGCGCGCTAAGATCGCACTGTTCTGTAACGTGCCGGAAAAAGCTGTAATTTCGATGAAAGACGTAGATTCAATCTACAAAATCCCTCAGCTAATCAAAGCACAAGGTCTTGATGATCTGGTATGTAAACGCTTTGGTATTACAGCCCCTGAAGCTGATTTGGCTGAGTGGGAACAGGTGATCTACGAAGAAGCGAACCCAACTGATGAAGTAACAATCGGTATGGTAGGTAAGTACATCGAACTGCCTGACGCTTACAAATCGGTTAACGAAGCACTGAAACACGCTGGCCTTAAAAACCGTCTGTCTGTGAAAATCAAGTATGTTGATTCACAAGACGTTGAATCTAGAGGCACAGAAGTGCTTGAAGGTCTGGATGCCATTCTGGTTCCTGGTGGCTTCGGTAGTCGTGGTGTTGAAGGTAAGATCCTCACAGCACAATATGCTCGTGAAAACAAAATTCCTTATCTGGGCATTTGCCTGGGTATGCAGGTAGCACTGATTGAATTCGCACGTAATGTTGCGGGTCTTAAAGATGCACACTCTACTGAATTTAACGCTGAAACTAAGAACCCGGTTGTTGGTCTAATCACCGAGTGGGTTGATAGCGAAGGTCAGGTAGAGAAGCGTACTGAGACATCTGATTTAGGCGGCACAATGCGCCTTGGTTCTCAGCTATGCCACCTGAAAAATGGTTCTAAAGTGCGTGAGCTTTACGGTAATGCGACGATTCATGAGCGTCACCGTCACCGCTATGAAGTGAATAACAATTTGCTTCCAAAACTAGAAAAAGCTGGATTGAAAATTTCTGGTCTGTCAGCAGACAAGAAATTAGTGGAAATTATTGAATTGCCTAACCACCCATGGTTTGTGGCTGCTCAATTCCACCCTGAGTTCACCTCAACTCCTCGCGATGGTCACCCTCTATTTGAAGGTTTCGTGAAGGCAGCAGGACAAAACCTGCGTGGTGAGCTTAAATAAGTAAGGATTACGGATAGCTGTAGAAATAAACCCCTACAGCTATTTTTTAGCTTTTAAATTGAAGATAAAGCAAGAGGAAACACAATGTCTAAGATCGTTAAAGTTCTAGGTCGTGAAATCATCGATTCACGTGGTAACCCAACAGTAGAAGCTGAAGTTCACCTAGAAGGCGGTTTCGTAGGTATGGCTGCTGCTCCATCTGGCGCATCAACTGGTTCTCGTGAAGCTCTTGAACTACGTGACGGCGACAAGTCTCGCTTCCTAGGTAAAGGCGTTCTTAAAGCTATCGAAGCTGTGAACGGTGCTATCGCTGAAGCTCTACTTGGTAAAGATGCAAAAGACCAAGCTGCTATTGATCAGGTAATGATCGACCTAGACGGTACTGAAAACAAGTCTAAGTTTGGTGCTAACGCAATCCTAGCTGTTTCTCTAGCAAACGCTAAAGCAGCTGCTGCAGCTAAAGGCATGCCTTTATACGAGCACATTGCAGAACTAAACGGTACTGCTGGTCAGTTCTCTATGCCTCTACCAATGATGAACATCATCAACGGTGGCGAGCACGCTGATAACAACGTTGATATCCAAGAGTTCATGATTCAGCCAGTTGGCGCGAAAACGCTTAAAGAAGCACTACGTATCGGCGCTGAAGTATTCCACAACCTTGCTAAAGTACTTAAGTCTAAAGGCCTAAGCACTGCAGTTGGTGATGAAGGTGGTTTCGCTCCTAACCTAGAATCTAACGCTGCTGCACTAGCTGCAATCAAAGAAGCTGTTGAAGCTGCAGGTTACGTGCTAGGTAAAGACGTTACTCTAGCAATGGACTGTGCTGCATCTGAGTTCTACGACAAAGAAGCTGGCAACTACAACATGAAAGGCGAAGGCAAAATCTTCACTTCTGAAGAGTTTAACTTCTACCTACAAGACCTTGCTAACCAATACCCAATCGTATCTATCGAAGACGGTCTTGACGAATCAGATTGGGATGGCTTCAAGCACCAGACTGAACTTCTAGGCGACAAGCTTCAAATCGTTGGTGACGATCTATTCGTTACAAACACGAAGATCCTTGCTGAAGGTATCGAGAAAGGCGTTGCTAACTCTATCCTTATCAAGTTCAACCAAATCGGTTCTCTTACAGAGACTCTAGCTGCAATCAAGATGGCTAAAGATGCTGGTTACACAGCTGTAATCTCTCACCGTTCTGGCGAGACTGAAGATGCAACTATCGCTGATCTAGCGGTAGGTACAGCTGCAGGTCAAATCAAGACTGGTTCTATGAGCCGTTCTGACCGTGTTGCTAAGTACAACCAGCTAATTCGTATCGAAGAAGCTCTAGGCGCGAAAGCACCTTTCAACGGTCTTAAAGAAGTTAAAGGTCAAGCTTAATTATTAAGCAATGACTTTGGGTGAACAACCCTTATTCTTCTGAAACCGCCTCTTTTGAGGCGGTTTTTTTATGTCTGAAGAACTTTTTACATCTGAATAACGCAGACTAAAAGCCTAACGCTAGTCACCAACTATGGTTTGTGGGATTATTACAAGTTAGATATTTTTAAAGAATATCCATTCCCCTGATTAGTTGCCCTTATGGGGGGGAGAGTAACGAGTGGAATGAATATTTACCTACATACGACTGGTATAACGTATTTAACGCGAAAGTGGGGACATGCATGCGTCTGTTAACCGTGCTGCTGCTGGCTGTTTTAGGTTGGCTACAATATGATTTCTGGCTCGGTAAAAATGGCCTGATGGATTATTTAGCAGTAGAAGGCAATGTAAAAATACAACAGAAAGCGAATGCTGAACTCGTACAGCGCAACCAGCAGATGTATGCTGAAATCCATGATCTTCACCGCGGTCAGGAAGCGGTAGAAGAGCGTGCAAGAAATGAACTTGGCATGATTAAGCCGAGTGAAACTTTTTTTCGCATTGTGGGTGAAAGCAGCCCAAATTTTTAACTCTTAACGAAACCTAGCCATGACCCAACAACTCACTGCCGTCGTACCTGCTGCCGGGGTTGGTAGCCGTATGGCAGCTGACCGGCCTAAGCAATATTTACACATTGCGGGTAAAACGATTTTAGAACACACCATCGATCGCCTGTTCAGCCATCCGGCGATTGAACGAATAATTATTGCGATCAGTAAAGGTGATCCCTACTTTCCTTCGTTGCCGCTCGCCAGCGATCCTCGCATTCAGGTGGTTGACGGCGGCGCAGAGCGAGCCGATTCAGTTTTTGCAGGATTGGCCGCTATTGAAGATAAGAACAGCTGGGTGCTGGTGCATGATGCTGCAAGGCCATGTGTACGGTTAGCGGATCTAGAGCGGCTGGTGACGGCTGCGCTGCAAAGCGAAGATGGTGCGATTTTGGCGGCACCTGTACGCGATACCATGAAGCGCGGCTGCCGGTTGCAAGCTAATAAACAGCAAAGTCATGATCTGCATAACAGCGGCCTGCAAGGTATCACTGAAACCGTCGATCGTGACAACCTCTGGCATGCACTCACCCCGCAGATGTTTAGAGTGAAGCAATTACGGGAGTCATTGCAACAAGCACTCAAAGAAGGTGCTGTCATTACCGACGAAGCGTCGGCGCTGGAATATTGTGGGTATACCCCACTGCTGGTTAAAGGGCGGGCCGATAACCTGAAAGTAACCCAGCCTGAAGATTTAGCCCTTGCCGGCTTTTATTTGGAACAACTGATTAAGGAACAGCCCTGATGCGAATTGGACACGGTTTTGATGTGCATAAGTTTGGTGGCGAAGGCCCGGTGATCATTGGTGGTGTCGCTATCCCTTATGAGCAGGGTTTAATTGCACATTCTGATGGTGACGTTGCTCTTCATGCTGTGTGTGATGCTTTGCTGGGTGCCATTGGTGCCGGGGATATTGGCCGCCATTTCCCGGATACCGATGCTGAGTGGAAAGGGGCTGATAGCCGTCTCTTACTGCGTGACGTCTACAGTAAAGTAAAAGCAAAAGGTTATCGGCTGGGTAATCTGGATGTCACTATCATTGCCCAGGCACCGAAAATGGCACCGCACATTGATGCGATGTGCCAGGCAATTGCCGACGTTCTGGAAACAGAAATTGAGAATATTAATGTTAAGGCGACAACCTCTGAACGTCTCGGTTTTACGGGGCGTAAAGAAGGTATTGCTTGTGAAGCTGTGGTCTTAATTCAAAAGGTATAACGATGTCTAATGTCATGGACAACTTTTGTTGGTTATATGAAAAACCAACGTGTCAGGGGCGGATCAAAGCTCAGCCTGAACACTTTGTCGTCAAAGAAAATTTAGGCTTTGATTTTGCCGGGCAAGGCGAACACTTTATGGTGAAGATCCGTAAGACGGGTGAAAACACTAAGTATGTGGTCAATGAACTGGCGAAAGCGTGCGGTGTCAAATCTCGTGATGTGAGCTGGGCCGGCCTCAAAGATCGTCATGCGGTGACGGAGCAGTGGTTAAGTGTTCACCTGCCCGGTAAGCCGGATCCTGATTTAACCCAGTTTGTGGCAGAGCATCCGGGGATTGAAGTATTAGAAACTACCCGTCACGATAAAAAATTGCGTCCGGGCGACTTAATCGGTAACTGGTTCCAGTTACGTTTGCTTGAGCTGGATAAGCCGGATGAACTAACCGCGAAATTAGAACAGGTTAAGCGCCATGGCGTGCCAAACTATTATGGTGAGCAGCGATTTGGCCATAGTGGTAATAACGTGGTGAAGGCGCGTAGCTGGGGCAATGACGAATTTCGAGTTCGTGACAAGAGCAAGCGCAGCTTTTACTTATCAGCGGCACGTTCTTGGCTATTTAACATGGTACTGTCCGCGCGTATTGAGCAGGGTAACGTTCACTCGCTGATGCTGGGTGATAGTTTGCAAAATACGGGTGAAGACAATTGCTTCCTGGCTGAAACGATTAGCCCTGAACTACAAACGGTCATTGATGAAGGGCGCGTAAATATTACGGCACCATTAGTGGGTGATAATGCCTTACCGACTCAGGCCGATGCTGAAGCATTTGAATTAGCGGTGATTGAGCAAGAGCCATTGCTGCTTAAACTGATCCGTGATAACCGTATGCGTCATGAGCGTCGTTCGTTGTTGTTAAAACCACAAGATATGGAATGGCAGTTTGATGGTAATGATCTCGTGTTGGGTTTTTCCCTGCCCGCGGGTTGTTTTGCAACCTCTGTGGTACGAGAGCTAATAATTGAGCTAGAGGATGGCGACCATGCGAATTTTAATCAGTAATGATGACGGCATTTTTGCTGAGGGTATCAATACACTTGCCTGTGTATTGAGTGAGCTGGGTGACGTTACCGTCGTCGCACCGGATCGAAATCGTTCCGGTGCTTCAAACTCTTTAACACTCGATAACCCGCTGCGTATCCGCAAAGAAGGACCAGGCAGGGTCTCTGTTGAAGGTACACCGACCGATTGTGTCCACTTTGCTCTGAATGAGTGGCTGGATCAGCGCCCGGATATCGTGGTGGCAGGCATTAACCACGGTGCCAACCTGGGTGATGATGTCTTGTATTCCGGTACGGTAGCGGCTGCTACTGAGGGACATTTCCTCGGTGTACCGGCAATCGCGGTATCACTGGTGGGTACTGTATACTTTGACACTGCGGCGCAGGTGGTCAAAGAGCTGGTCCGCAATTTGATTGATAAGCCATTGCTAAACAATCAGATTCTTAATATTAATGTTCCGGATGTTCCTTTGGCTGAGTTAACTGGTTGGCAAGTCACGCGATTGGGAGCGCGTCATCGTGCGGAGCAGATGGTCAGAGATGAGGATCCACGCGGTAAACCTCTTTACTGGCTTGGTCCTCCGGGAGCTGGCCAGGATGCGGGTCCCGGTACGGATTTTCATGCCATCGAGCAAAAATCGGTGTCGATTACCCCGCTGCAAGTTGATTTAACTGCCCATAATGCCATTGAAGGTGTTGAGCAATGGATGAAAGAAGTGGAGATCAAATAAGGATGCGCTATGTGGAAGAACGTCACCGCTTGGTGGCTTTGTTACGACGGCAGGGGATCCAAAATGAGCAAGTGCTGAATGCGATTGAAGCGGTTCCCAGAGAGCTGTTCGTTGATGAGGCATTTTCCCATAAAGCTTACGAAAATAATGCCTTACCCATTGGTAGCGGGCAGACGATTTCACAGCCTTATATCGTGGCTATAATGACGGAGTTACTGGATCTCAGCCCAAACTCCAGTGTGCTGGAAATTGGCACTGGCTCGGGATACCAGACGGCTGTCCTGGCGCACCTGGTTAATCATGTTTACTCCGTGGAGCGAATAAAAGCGCTGCAATGGCAGGCTAAGCGTCGCTTGAAACAGCTGGATCTTCATAATATTTCGACTAAGCATGGGGATGGTTGGCTGGGATGGCATAACAAAGGGCCTTTTGATGCCATTATTGTTACCGCAGCCGCAGAAACCATTCCTGCTGAATTACTTGAGCAGCTGGCTGATGGTGGCCGGTTAGTCATTCCTGTTGGTGATGAGTATCAGGTACTGAAACAGATCACCCGTACCGGTGATACATTCTCTTGTCTGGATATTGAAGCCGTTCGATTTGTCCCCCTGGTGGCAGGAGACTTAGTGTAAAGTCATGGAAGTGCGCGTGAGCAAAAATATATGGCCCCCTTTGTCAATAGCAGCCGCTTGTCTGTTGCTATTGTCTGCCTGCAGCAGTCACGCGCCTGCACCGGTTTCGAGTATCGGAAAAGATTATTCACAACTCGATCGCGGTAGTCACCGCGGCAGTTACTATGAAGTTAAAAAAGGCGATACCCTCTATTTTATTTCTTATGTAACGGGTCGGGAAGTGAAGGAGATCATTGCCCAGAATAAGATGTCATTTCCTTATACCATCTTCCCCGGGCAAAAACTTCAGCTATGGAAACCTAAGTATGTGGCACCGGAATATGGTCATGCCGGCACGGTTGCAGTTGTTAAACCCCCAGTAAAAACAACTAATAGCACTTCTAAGCCAAAACAAAAACCAAAGCCGAAGAGTAACCCTCCGGTGAAGCAGACAAATGCTGAGCAAAAAACAACCAATAAAAATGTTGATCAGGGTCGCACAAAGGAGTACTCTCAAAACACAAAAGACAACAAAGTTGTCACAAATAATACGAAGAATACCAACAAGGTGGCCCGGTGGGCATGGCCAAGCAAAGGTCCGATTATCGCAACCTTTTCCAGCTCTGATAATGGTAATAAAGGTATCGATATTTCAGGCCGGCGTGGACAGTCTGTGAATGCGTCAGCCGGAGGTAAAGTCGTATATGCCGGCAATGCGCTCAGGGGGTATGGCAACCTTGTGATCATTAAGCATAGTGATGATTATCTTAGTGCTTATGCGCACAATGATAAGGTATTAGTTAAAGAGCAACAGACAGTAAAAGCCGGGCAGAAGATTGCTTCGATGGGAAGCTCGGGAGCTAGCAGTGTCCGTTTGCACTTTGAAATTCGTTATAAAGGCAAATCCGTGGATCCTCTGAGGTATTTGCCGAAAAAGTAAAAATGACATAATGAAGTTGTATGTCTTGCTTAGTATTGCTAACTCGCCATCTGGGAGGCGCTATGAGTAGAAGCAACACAGCCACTAATATCGAAACTTTTAATTTTGATGAAGATATAGATTCAGACACCCCTGCTGTGGTTATAAAATCTGAATCTGTCGAAGATGTTAGTAACGAAGATGTCGATATTTCAAAATATGGGACGACGCAAAAAGCACTTGATGCGACGCAGCTCTATCTCGGAGAGATTGGCTTTTCTCCCCTGTTGACGGCCGAAGAAGAAGTGCTGTATGCCCGCCGGGCATTACGAGGGGATGAAGTCGCACGTAAACGCATGATTGAAAGCAACTTGCGTCTGGTGGTCAAAATTTCCCGTCGTTACAGTAATCGTGGTCTGGCTTTACTGGATTTAGTTGAAGAAGGAAATCTGGGGCTGATCCGAGCCGTAGAAAAATTCGATCCAGAACGAGGCTTCCGATTCTCAACCTATGCAACTTGGTGGATCCGTCAAACCATTGAACGCGCGATCATGAACCAGACCCGAACCATCCGCTTACCTATTCATGTTGTTAAAGAACTCAATGTGTACCTCCGAACTGCCCGTGAACTGGCGCAAAAACTGGATCATGAGCCGACGGCCGAAGACATCGCCTTTCAGCTGGAGAAACCGGTTGAGGATGTTAACCGAATGCTGCGTTTGAATGAGCGTGTTAGTTCGGTGGATAACCCTATCGGCGGTGATTCAGAAAAAGCGCTATTGGATATCATTCCTGATGAGAAAGGCGGCAGCCCTGAAACCTCTACTCAGGATGATGATATCAAAACCTCAATTGTCAGCTGGTTACAAGAGCTGAACCCTAAGCAGCGAGAAGTGTTAGCTCGTCGTTTTGGCCTGCTGGGCTATGAAGCATCCACATTGGAAGATGTTGGCCGTGAAATTGGTTTAACCCGTGAACGTGTCCGCCAGATCCAGGTTGAAGGTTTACGTCGACTGCGTGACATGCTGACCCATCAGGGCTTGAATATTGAATCTCTCTTTAATCAGGAGTTGTAATTTTCCACGACAGCTGTTGATTAAAAAAGGACGCCGAGGCGTCCTTTTTCTATGAATAGTGTCGAATAGAGTAGAGAGTAGCTAGGATCTAGGGGCTAGGATCTCTTTACTCGCCCCTAGCGACTTAAGGTTTTATAACAATGCTTTCAGGCGATACAGTTCATCTAACGCCTGACGCGGTGTCATTTCATCGGGGTTCAAGTTGGCTAATGCTTCTTCCGCTTCACTTGGTTCAGGGATCAACGTCAGCTGGTTTTCTTCTTTAGGTACTGCCGATGGTGAGTTTACCGCTTGCTGGTGGCCACTGGCTTCCAGTTGTTGCAACTTCACTTTTGCCCGTTTGATCACCGATTTGGGTACACCAGCCAAACTGGCGACAGCTAATCCGTAGGATTTGCTGGCTGCGCCTTCCTGAACGGCATGCATAAAGGCAATCTCATCACCATGCTCAACGGCATCTAAATGGACGTTGGCCAGCCCTGTAAGCAGTGACGGTAGCTCAGTTAGCTCAAAGTAATGCGTGGCAAATAGTGTCATGGCGGCAATTTTTTCTGCCAGCCATTCAGCACTGGCCCACGCCAGAGATAAGCCGTCATAAGTACTGGTACCGCGGCCTATTTCATCCATGAGTACCAGGCTGTTTGGGGTCGCATTATGCAAGATGTTGGCGGTCTCGGTCATTTCGACCATAAAGGTCGAACGGCCAGAGGCCAGATCGTCCGATGCACCAATACGGGTAAAAATGCGATCTAACGGACCAATCTTCACCGCTTCAGCAGGAACAAACGAACCCACGTGGGCCATCAATGCAATGAGTGCAGTCTGGCGCATGTAAGTTGATTTACCCCCCATGTTCGGGCCGGTAATGATCAACATCCGGCGATCCTGATGCAGTGAGATAGGATTCGCTATAAACGGTTCATTAAGCACCTGCTCAACCACCGGGTGGCGACCTGCGGTAATTTCAATGCCCGTTTCTGCCATTACCTGCGGGCGACAGTAATTGAGTGTATCGGCACGCTCAGCCAAGTTGGCCAGTACATCCAGTTCCGACAGGGCATTGGCTGCATTTTGTAGTTGCTCAAGGTGTGGCAGCAACAGATCAAACAGCTCCTCCCACAGTTTTTTCTCGTGCGCTAAAGCCTTTGATTTCGAGTTAAGTACTTTATCCTCATGCTCTTTTAGTTCTTGGATAATATAGCGTTCCGCATTTTTCAATGTTTGGCGACGAACATAATGGTCTGGGACTAAGTGGCTTTGGCCGCGGCTGACCTGAATGAAAAAACCGTGAACCCGATTATAGCCGACTTTCAGGCTATCAATCTTATGCTGTTCGCGTTCGCGCGTTTCTAAATCATCAAGGTATCTAGTGGCCCCGTCAGCCAGCTCCCGCCATTCATCCAGTTCGGCGTTATAACCGGGGGCTAATACGCCGCCGTCACGGATGATAACCGGCGGGTTTTCAATAATTGCATGCTCTAACAGTTCGCACAGTTCGTCCATTGGTGCGGCATCTTGCGCGAGTTCACCAATGCGGGGCTGTTCCATTTCAGCCAGTAGCTGACCTAATTCAGGTAAGTGCTGCAAAGCGGTGCGCATACGCGCCAAATCTCGCGGACGTGCTGAACGCAATGCGAGACGCGCTAAAATACGCTCTAAATCGCCCATATGACGTAGCACACCCGCAACATCGGTATACATGCCAGTGTCTTTGAATGTAGCAATGGCATCAAAACGATTATTCAGTTGCTGAGGATCACGGATTGGCTGATGTAGCCAACGTTTAAGTAAACGGCTGCCCATCGGGGTGGCAGTCTGATCGAGTACCGAAGCCAACGTATTGTCAAACCCTCCCGCCAGGTTCTGGGTCAGTTCCAGATTGCGACGGGTTGCTGCATCCAGGATTACGGCATGATCTTTTCGATCCAAGGTGATCGCTCGGATGTGAGGGAGTGCGGTGCGCTGGGTATCTTTGACATACTGCAGCAAGCAGCCCGCAGCACATAGGCCACGTTGGGCCTGCTCGACACCAAAACCGATTAAGTCACGGGTGCCAAATTGCATGGTTAGCTGCTGGCGCGCGGTATCGAGGTCAAATTCCCACACCGGGCGACGGCGGGTGCCTTTAATCGGCTCAACGATTTGTGGCTGAGCAAAGTCTTCCGGGTAGAGTAATTCGGCAGGGCTGGTGCGTTGTAGCTCTGCCTGCATGGCCTCTTCCGTATCCGGCTCTGAAAGCATGAAACGGCCAGAGGTGATATCCAGGGTGGCGTAACCAAAGCCCTGGCTGCTGTGGTAAATAGCGGCAATCAGGTTATCCTGGCGTTCATTCAGCAGGGCTTCATCACTGACCGTACCAGGTGTCACAATACGGACCACCTGGCGTTCAACCGGCCCTTTGCTGGTCGCCGGATCGCCAATTTGCTCACAAATCGCGACAGAAACCCCTTGCTGCACCAGTCTTGCCAGATACCCTTCCACAGCATGATAAGGCACACCAGCCATCGGAATAGGCTGGCCGTTGGAGGAGCCGCGTTTCGTCAGAGAAATATCGAGTAACTGAGACGCTTTTTTAGCATCATCAAAAAATAGTTCGTAGAAATCGCCCATACGATAGAACAACAGAATATCAGGGTTTTCAGCCTTAATTCGTAAAAATTGCTGCATCATTGGGGTGTGTGTTTCTAAACCTTTCACTGTCACGATATTGCCTGCTGTTGATGCCGGATTAACCTGCTGTTGATGCTGGGTCAAAAATTGCCGGGTTAAATTCTGATAGCTAAGGATACGTGAATCAGACAGGGTGGCAAAGTAGCAATCGAGATATGAATCGCGAGTGGCGAGGTTCAAGTTTCTCGATTCTGGCTTCTGGTCTCTCTATACTCGATTCTATTGTTAGAAAAGAGGGAAGCGATAAATGAAAAAAATACAGCAGCTTGCAGAGCGTTTGGGCGAAGCGTTAGAACGGAGAGGCTGGGTTGCGACAACGGCTGAATCATGTACCGGAGGTGGCGTGTCGACCGCCATCACCGATATTGCAGGCAGCTCCGGCTGGTTTGATCGCGCTTTTGTCACCTATAGCAATGAAGCCAAACAGCAAATGCTAGGGGTTCAGGCTGAAACACTGGCTGAGCACGGGGCCGTCAGTGAGGCCGTGGTCAGGGAAATGGCCTCAGGGGCACTGATAAATTCTAACGCTACGATCAGTGTGGCGATCAGCGGTATTGCCGGTCCTGGCGGCGGCACCGAAACCAAACCGGTGGGGACGGTCTGTTTCGCTTGGGCGGATAATACCGGATGGCTGCAGCTGGAGACCTGTTTGTTTGACGGCGATCGCAATGCCGTAAGGCAGCAAGCGATTGAAAAATCGTTATCTGGCATGCTGCAGCGCTTACAGGCTCTGGGCTAAGCAAATCTCCGGGGAACGAGGTACAGACAGCAAGATAAAAAATTTTCATACAGCGCTAGACACTGTATGAATAGACAGTATACTAACCCACATAAGTTTACTTCAGTATTTAATTTAAGCATCCGTTGGAGAGTCGAATGAACGACAACAAACAGAAGGCTCTTGCCGCAGCGTTAGGCCAGATTGAAAAACAATTTGGTAAAGGTTCAATTATGAGATTGGGCGATAACAAGACAATGGATATTGAAACTGTATCGACAGGTTCTTTATCTCTGGATATCGCCCTAGGTGCTGGTGGGTTGCCAATGGGTCGTATTGTCGAGATTTACGGTCCTGAATCATCAGGTAAAACAACCCTAACTCTAGAAGTTATTGCCTCCGCTCAGAGAGTCGGTAAAACATGTGCTTTCATTGATGCTGAACATGCTCTTGATCCTATCTATGCGCAGAAGTTAGGTGTAGATATTGACCAGTTATTGGTTTCTCAGCCGGATACGGGTGAGCAAGCATTAGAGATTGTAGATGCACTAGCACGTTCAGGTGCCGTTGATCTGATTGTTGTCGATTCTGTGGCTGCATTGACCCCGAAAGCCGAGATTGAAGGTGAAATGGGCGATAGCCATATGGGTTTGCAAGCTAGGATGTTGTCGCAAGCCATGCGAAAACTCACTGGTAATTTAAAGAATTCCAATTGCATGTGTATCTTCATCAACCAGATCCGAATGAAGATTGGTGTGATGTTTGGTAACCCAGAAACCACAACAGGTGGTAACGCCCTGAAATTCTACGCTTCTGTTCGTCTTGATATTCGCCGTACCGGCGCGATTAAAGACGGCGATGAAGTGGTGGGTAACGAAACGCGTATCAAAGTGGTTAAGAACAAGATTGCTGCACCGTTTAAGCAAGCAGAAACTCAAATCCTGTACGGTAAAGGCTTTAACCGTAATGGTGAGCTGATTGATTTGGGTGTGAAGAACAAGCTGGTAGAAAAAGCGGGTGCTTGGTATAGCTACAAAGGCAATAAGATCGGCCAGGGTAAAGCAAACTCATGCAAACACCTGGTTGAAAACCCAGCTATTGCAGAAGAAATTGAAAAGCTACTGCGTGAGATGTTATTAACA
Organism: Photobacterium sagamiensis; assembly: GCF_050337085.1. Classification (NCBI taxonomy): domain Bacteria; kingdom Pseudomonadati; phylum Pseudomonadota; class Gammaproteobacteria; order Vibrionales; family Vibrionaceae; genus Photobacterium; species Photobacterium sagamiensis. Next base: position 21,593 of record NZ_JAKJSP010000001.1, read on the forward strand.
CCGGCAACATTAGAATCTGCTGATAGTAAAGACGATGCAGTTGTAGAAGAGGCAGCTGTAGAAGAGAAAGAAGCGTTTTAATTGCCTTGAGCTAACTGATTGCTTTGAGTAACCATCTATCTTGAGTCGCCAGTTACCTTGAATAGCCGCCGCGCCAGCATGCGATTAAAATAACAAGAATATCAAAAACGGGCTTTGTACTAGGTACAAGGCCCGTTTTTTCATTTGGAGAATAGTCTGCATGAGAAATAAAACGTTGAAACAATCAGCCAAGGAAGCGGCGGTTGGTTACCTGTCACGACGGGATCATGCCGAAACTGAATTACGCCGAAAGCTGAAAACCCGCGGCTTTGAGGCTCAGGAAATCGATCAGGCGATCAACCATTGCCAGGAATATGACTGGCTTAATGATACCCGGTATGCTGCCATGATGATGCGTAGCGGTGTTACCAAAGGCTGGGGCGCATTGCGGATCAAACAAGAAATGAAAATGAAAGGTGTCGGGGAAGATGTTGTCAGTCATGCCATTGAAGAGTCCGATGTTGACTGGTACGAACACGGTAAAGAGGTCGCGCAGCGAAAATTTGGTGAAAAGGCAATCGATTCTCCGAAAGAAAAAGCACGTCGATTTCGCTTTCTACAGTATCGCGGCTTCGATTTTGACCAAATCAACTATGCTTTGGCTGCCACAGAGGAGTAATTTGCCTTAATTCTTAACATAACATTTCCCGTATCCGCCGTGGTTGTTTTACAATAGCCGCCAAAAAATTTATCTTAGTCCGATACTATCGCGTAAAGGCGATTTTTCTGGTTTCTATAAAAGCATATATTCAGGATTTCCCAATGTACATGAGCACTGATGAGATTCGCCGAGCGTTTCTAGCGTTTTTTGAGAGCAAAGGCCACCAAATCGTGGAGAGCTCTTCTCTTGTACCTGCGAACGACCCAACACTGTTGTTCACTAATGCAGGTATGAACCAATTTAAAGATACTTTTCTGGGTCTTGAAAAGCGCAGCTACACTCGAGCGACAACAGCTCAGCGCTGTGTACGTGCCGGTGGTAAGCACAATGACCTTGAGAACGTAGGTTTTACTGCCCGTCACCATACTTTTTTTGAAATGCTGGGTAACTTCAGTTTTGGTGATTACTTCAAGCAAGATGCGATTAAGTATGCTTGGGAGTTCTTAACGGAAGAGCTAAAACTGCCTCAGGATCGTCTATTGGTAACCATTTACGAAACTGATGACGAAGCGTTTGAGATCTGGAATAAACAAATGGGTATTCCAGCCGATCGTATTGTCCGTATCGGCGACAACAAAGGGGCACCGTACGCGTCAGATAACTTCTGGCAAATGGGCGATACGGGTCCATGTGGTCCTTGTACAGAAATTTTCTATGATCATGGTGAACATATCTGGGGTGGCCGTCCTGGCACACCTGAAGAAGATGGTGACCGTTTCATCGAGATCTGGAACAACGTATTCATGCAGTTCAACCGTCAGGCTGACGGCACGATGGAGCCGCTTCCAAAGCCTTCTGTTGATACGGGTATGGGTATCGAGCGTATTGCTGCAATTATGCAGGGTGTTCACTCTAACTACGAGATCGACATCTTCCAGACCCTAATTAAAAAATCAGCAGAAGTGATTGGTTATGACGATCTGTCTAATCAATCACTCCGCGTGGTTGCTGACCACATCCGTTCCTGTGCATTCCTGATTGTTGATGGTGTTATGCCATCAAATGAAAGCCGTGGTTACGTTCTGCGTCGTATTATTCGTCGTGCAGTACGTCACGGTAACAAGCTGGGTGCTAACGGCGCATTCTTCTACAAGCTGGTGGCTCCATTAGCTGAAATCATGGGCACCGCCGGTGAAGAACTGAAGAAGCAGCAAGCGATTGTTGAAAAAGTACTGAAAATCGAAGAAGAAAACTTTGGTCGCACACTTGACCGTGGTTTGACAATCTTGAATGACGCTTTAGATAGTTTAAGCGGCAAAGAGCTTGATGGTGAAACGGTGTTTAAACTGTATGACACCTACGGTTTCCCGGCAGATTTAACTAACGATGTTGCTCGTGAACGTGGCTTCACTATTGATGAAAATGGCTTTAACGATGCCATGGAAGCTCAGCGCCAGCGTGCGCGTGAAGCGGGTCAGTTTGGTGTCGATTACAACACAGCAATTAAAGTTGATGCTGATACTGAGTTCTGTGGTTATACCGCCACCGAAGGTCAAGGTAGCGTTATCGCGATTTACCGTGACGGTGAAGCTGTCGACAGTATCAATGCGGGTGATGATGCACTGATTATTCTCGATAACACTCCATTCTACGCCGAATCTGGCGGTCAGTGTGGTGATACTGGTGTTATGACTGCTGAAGGCGCACAGTTTAACGTTGCTGATACCCAGAAGTTTGGCGCTGCGATTGGTCATAAAGGCGCAATGGTTGAAGGTGCCCTGAAGGTTGGCGATAAGCTAACGGCGAACGTTGACGCACCACGCCGTGCGGCGATTAGCCTGAACCACTCAGCTACTCACTTATTACATGAAGCATTACGTAACTTGCTGGGTGATCATGTTGTTCAGAAAGGTTCTTTGGTGAAGCCGGAAGCATTGCGTTTCGACTTCTCAAACCTTGAAGCGGTGAAACCTGCGCAGCTGCGTGAAGTTGAGCGTGTGGTGAACGAGCAAATTCGTCTTAACCACAGCATTGATACCAACATCATGGATATTGAATCAGCCAAAGGAAAAGGTGCTATGGCACTGTTTGGCGAGAAATACGATGATGAAGTACGAGTACTCAGCATGGGCGACTACTCGACTGAGCTTTGTGGTGGTATTCACGCTAAGAATACCGGTGATATCGGCTTGTTCAAGATCACCTCTGAAGGTGGTATTGCGGCAGGTATCCGTCGTATTGAAGCGGTAACTGGCGCGGCGGCAATTGATGCATTGCATGCACAAGAAGCATTGCTTTCTGAAACGGCGGGCTTAGTGAAGTCAGACGCGGCATCGGTAGTGACTAAAGTCAGTGCGCTGGTTAGTCATAGCAAGCAATTGGAAAAAGAAATTCAGAAGCTGAAAGATAAGCTGGCTGCGCAAGAAAGTGCAGGCCTTATCAATAAGGCGCAAGAGATCAACGGCGTAAAAGTGCTGATCACTAAACTAGACGGTGCCGACAACAAAGCACTGCGTGGCATGGTTGATGAGCTAAAGAACCAGCTAGGTAGCGGTATTGTTGTACTGGGCAACGTCAGTGGTGACAAAGTTGGTTTAATCGCAGGTGTAACCAAAGATTTGATCGGCAAAGTGAAAGCCGGTGAGCTTGTCAATATGGTAGCCCAGCAAGTAGGTGGTAAAGGTGGCGGTCGTCCAGACATGGCACAGGCAGGTGGTACTGATGCAAGTGCTCTCCCTGCTGCGCTAGAGTCAGCACAGGCATGGATCGCTGAGCGCCTGTAAGGCGCTCTTTACCAAGATGTATGGTAACGGGGTATTAGCCCCAGGAAGGTGAAGTAAAGTGACGCAGAGTGCGCATAAGTCGCTGATAGTGCAAAAGTTTGGTGGTACATCAGTTGGGTCGATAGAACGTATCCAAGCTGTAGCCGAGCGGGTCATTAAAGCCAAAGAAGAAGGCAAGCAACTGGTTGTGGTTGTTTCTGCCATGTCTGGTGAGACTAACCGTCTCCTGGGCCTTGCACAGCAAGTAGATGCTGTGCCTGCAGCGAGAGAACTTGACGTTCTCATGTCAGCGGGTGAACAAGTCTCAATGGCTTTGCTCGCAATGATGTTGAATAAAATGGGGCATGCAGCGGTATCGTTAACCGGTTGGCAGGCGGGGATAAGAACCGACAGCCGATATAATGATGCGAACATTACCCATATTGACCCTAGTCATATTCAGCAATTGCTTGAGCAAGACCAGATTGTGATAGTCGCTGGCTTTCAAGGCATTACTGATGAAAGGGATATAACAACCCTAGGCCGCGGAGGTTCAGATACCACGGCTGTTGCACTGGCTGGCGCTTTAAACGCCGCAGAGTGTCAGATCTTTACCGACGTGGATGGCGTGTATACATGCGATCCGCGTTTAGTACCGCAAGCTCGTCGCCTTGATGCCGTTCATTTCGATGATATGACATCAATGGCGCGAAACGGTGCTAAAGTGCTACAATTACAGTCAGTTGAATATGCACGACAGCATGGTGTTCCACTTAGGGTGCTTTCTTCGTTTGAAGAAGGGGAGGGAACGCTAGTTAGTTTCGAACCCTCTGCTGCATCTGATGTCGTGGGGATAGCACTAAAAAATCAGCAGACACTGCTTGATGTTGATATGCCAGTCTCTAAATTACAGGAACAGCTTAACCTGTTCGGTATGCAGTGTTGGTGTAAGGCGGTCGCTGCGGGTTTAACACAAATCGTTACAGCAAATGAAGATTTGGCACGGCTAAACCTCGTGCTGGATAAAAAGATGCACCAGGTGGCAGCCGTTTCAACCCTATCGGTAGTCGGCGATAACGTGCAGGACAAAGCTGATCATGTTTGTGCTGCACTCGCGGAAGCTGGTGTTCTGGTTCGTCAGAAAAAACGATCTACTCATTGTCTTTCTCTGTTGATAAATGAGGATGATCATCAATTAGCTGTAGATGTCGTCCACAAAAGGTTTGTGGTTGAGCCAGAAAGTCTGGATAATCGACCACTTCTCGCTGTTTCTTGAGCAGTGAACGTTTACGAGCTTGTCACAGCAAACTCGTAAGCATTGTTGGATAATAAACGTTAAATTCTTATAAAACCGAGATAACTCAAGGAGCACAAATGCTAATTTTGACTCGTCGCGTAGGTGAGACGCTAATGATTGGTGACGAAGTAACTGTCACTGTATTGGGCGTTAAAGGTAATCAGGTTCGCATTGGTGTTAATGCACCAAAAGAAGTATCTGTTCACCGTGAAGAAATCTATATGCGAATTCAAGCGGAAAAAGAAGCTGGTACTCAAGGTACTGGTAACTACTAATTCGGAAAAGGTCGGCCATTCTCGCTGGCCTTTTTTGTGTCTGGAGAAATCCAGCCACGATTCATATTACAATCCTGATTTACTGAAAATACGCCAGACATTTCGGTGGTTACGTTGGTTTAGTTGTCGTATTGACTGTTAAGTATCCATGCGTGCTGTGATTGTCGTTTTTTGGCAATAAAGTGTTTGACTTATTTTGGCTTGGCAGTAATATGAGCCCCCGCAAGACGGTGAGGTGGCCGAGAGGCTGAAGGCGCTCCCCTGCTAAGGGAGTATACGGTTTATCCCGTATCGAGGGTTCGAATCCCTCCTTCACCGCCATTATTTTTTAATGGGATTGTGGAAAGAAACATCAGTGCACGCGTAGCTCAGCTGGATAGAGTACTTGGCTACGAACCAGGCGGTCGGAGGTTCGAATCCTCCCGCGTGCACCATTATTTATAAGCAATGACATTCTTCAGTTGTCGTTGTGGTAAAACAGAATTAGTGCACGCGTAGCTCAGCTGGATAGAGTACTTGGCTACGAACCAGGCGGTCGGAGGTTCGAATCCTCCCGCGTGCACCATCATTTAAAGCTCAGCTCCGGCTGGGCTTTTTTGTATCTGTACCTTTCTTATTCTCTATTCCTTCGGAATAATCCTCGTAATGCGCCCCTCAACTCCATTAGTGCTCAAATATACCCCATACACGACCAAGCTGTTGCGCTTAATGCTTAATGCTTAATGCTTAGTGCTTATGCGGTGTCTATGCGGGTCTATAAGTATACTTTTGCTTGGTGCTATACCAATGGGATGGTTATCAGGTCGATTCAGAGTCGTGCAGCCTGGTGAGAGCAAGCTGAGCTGATGAAGATATTGTCTCTATATCAAAGCAATTTGGAAGCACTGAATGGCCAGTTTGTTATACATTAAATCTATCTGTTTATAATAAATAACCATATAGTTGGCGAAAGNAACTATATGGTTGGTTTTTGTTTCTGGTTATCTACTAAGTTATTATTTATGAAGGATAAAATTTAAATGTCCCAACCAAGCTTCCGTTAACGTAAGCGTCAGCATGGTCTTGTTGAGGCTTGTTTTTTCTACGGTTTAAGCGCGGGTTTGCGGCGCAAGACTTAATAATAGATGGTTATATTTCAGGAAGTTGTATTGAATTGGCACCTTTATAGGTTTTTTTCCATTAAACAGGGAAAATGGGACGCAATCTTCATTAATAGGCGGTATTTTTATTAATCAATTTGACTTATTTTTGCATCTCGTGGTACTTGTTAACGCGCCAGTTCAGTTATAAAACCAATGAAAGGAAGCAAAAATGGCAGATTTAGAAAGTTTGCTATGGGAAGCCGCAACAATCATGCTTACCGGGATGTTTGTTGTATTTATATTTCTTAGCACACTGATCTTTTTGGTCCAGCTCTTGGCGAAAGTGGCCCCTGTTGATGCGTTACCCGCAGCTCAAAAGCCACAGCCAAGCGTTGCCTCACATCATAATGAGGTTCAACCTGACGTGATAGCGGCTATTTCCTCAGCCGTTTATCAGTATCGTCAGCGCAAAGCCTAAAATGATTTACAGGACAATTTTACTTACAAGGAGTTTGCGAACATGTCCAAGCCTTTAGCTATCACTGACGTCGTATTACGTGATGCACATCAGTCTCTGTTTGCCACCCGTATGCGTATCGAAGATATGTTGCCTATTGCACAGCAGTTAGACAATGTGGGTTATTGGTCCCTAGAGACCTGGGGCGGAGCCACATTCGATTCATGTATCCGTTTTTTAGGTGAAGACCCGTGGGAGCGCTTGCGAGCGCTGAAACAGGCAATGCCGAAAACACCGATGCAGATGCTGCTTCGTGGTCAGAATCTTCTGGGTTATCGCCACTATGGTGATGACGTGGTCGAAAAATTTGTTGAGCGTGCCCATGCCAATGGTATGGATGTGTTCCGTATCTTTGATGCAATGAATGATGTGCGTAACTTTAAAAAAGCGGTCACATCGGCTATCGATGTCGGCGCTCATGCCCAGGGTACCATTTCTTATACCACCAGCCCGGTTCATAACTTAGATACCTGGACCGATCTAGCGAAACGTCTGGAAGATCTTGGTTGTCACTCTATTTGTATCAAAGATATGTCTGGCCTGCTGAAGCCTTATGAAGCGGAAGAGCTGGTCAAACGTATCAAGGCATCGTGTGATGTCCCTCTGGCTCTGCATTGCCACGCGACAACAGGCCTGTCGGCAGCCACTGCAGTGAAAGCCGTTGAAGCCGGTCTGGATATTCTTGATACTGCGATTTCTTCGATGAGCCAGACCTATGGCCATACGCCGACTGAAACGGTCATCGCTATGCTCGAGGGAACAGAGCGTGATACCAACCTTGATTTGCAGCAGCTTGAGCCGATTGCAACCTACTTCCGCGACGTCCGTAAGAAGTACGCTAAATTTGAAGGCAGCCTGAAAGGGGTTGATGCGCGAATTCTGCGGGCTCAAGTGCCGGGCGGTATGCTGACTAACATGGAAGGCCAGCTTAAAGAGCAGGGCGCCGCTGATCGTTTTGATGAAGTACTGGAAGAGATCCCTCGCGTTCGTGAAGATTTAGGTTTTATTCCATTAGTTACCCCCACATCGCAGATCGTCGGTACGCAATCGGTATTGAACGTATTAACGGGCGAGCGCTATAAGAGCATCACCAAAGAGACTGCGGGTGTATTGAAAGGTGAATATGGCAAGACTCCGGCATCAGTAAATGCCGAGCTGCAGGCTCGTGTGCTTAACGGAGCCGAGCCGATCACTTGCCGACCAGCAGATCTGCTCACTGATGAGCTGGCGGCGTTGACTGACAAGCTGTTGGCGAAAGCGAAAACCGAGAATATTACGCTTGCTGAGCAGTCGGTTGATGATGTTCTGATCTATGCGTTATTCCCTCAGGTTGGTCTGAATTTCCTTAAAAACCGCAATAATCCAGATGCTTTTGAACCGGCGCCAGGCACTGAACCTGCGCCAGTACCAGCGGCAGCTCCGGTTGTTCAGGCTGGCGGCATCGAAGCTTACAGTGTGAAAGTGAATGGTCAGGTATATGACGTAGAGGTGGGCCCTAGTGGTCAGCTATCTTCTGTCACATCAGCGGCAGCAACTGCACCTGCAGCAGCGCCGGTAAGCAGTGCCCCCGTGGAGAGCGCTGAAGCCATATCTGCACCGCTTGCCGGAAATATCTTTAAGGTTGTCGTTCAGCCCGGTCATTTAGTGGCTGAAGGTGATGTACTGGTGATTCTGGAAGCGATGAAGATGGAAACTGAAATCCGCGCTGCGCGTGGTGGGGTGATCCAAGAGCTTCATGTCAAAGAAGGTGATTCTGTTTCAGTCGGTTCGCCGATTCTAAGCCTAGCGTAAGAGGGTTCCATGGACGGTTTATTAAAACTCTGGGGCGAGACCGGGATTGCCAATTTTGAGTTCGGCCAGATTGTCATGATTCTGGTTGGCTGCGGTCTGCTTTTCTTGGCGATACGTAAGGGCTTTGAGCCCTTGCTGTTGCTGCCTATCGGTTTTGGTGCCATTTTGGCCAATATTCCTAATGCGGGTTTTACCGAACCGGGCGGCTTGCTGTATTACATCTACCATATCGGGATTGAAACCGGGGTCTTCCCGTTATTGATCTTTATGGGGGTCGGTGCGATGACCGACTTCGGTGCCTTGATTGCAAACCCTAAGACGTTACTGTTAGGGGCTGCGGCTCAGTTTGGTATCTTTTTCACCCTGTTTGGTGCGATCTTGCTAAACCTCGTACCTGGGATGGAATTTACCCTGGCTGATGCGTCGTCGATTGCGATTATAGGTGGTGCCGATGGCCCAACCGCGATCTTCCTGGCTAGCCGTTTATCACCGGATCTACTGGGCGCGATTGCGGTGGCAGCATACAGCTACATGGCATTGGTGCCGATCATTCAGCCTCCGATCATGAAAGCGCTGACGACACCGGAAGAGCGTCAGATCCAGATGCAGCAGCTGCGTCATGTCAGTAAAGCCGAAAAGATCCTGTTCCCAATGGCGGTATTGGTGATGACAATTCTGTTCTTGCCTTCGGCATCGCCCTTGGTTGGGATGTTCTGCCTCGGTAACCTGATGCGTGAATCCGGTGTGGTTGATCGTCTGTCCAATACGGTACAGAACGAATTGATCAACATCGTGACGATTATGCTAGGTCTGGGAGTAGGGTCGAAACTGGAAGCGGATAAATTCCTCCAGATGGAAACCTTAGGGATCCTGGTGCTCGGTGCCGTTGCGTTCAGTATCGGTACCGGCGGCGGTGTATTGATGGCGAAATTGCTTAACCGCTTCAGTAAAGAAGATATCAACCCACTGATTGGTGCGGCGGGTGTCTCGGCGGTTCCGATGGCGGCACGGGTGGTGAATAAAGTCGGTTTAGAAGCGAACCCGCATAACTTCCTGCTGATGCATGCTATGGGACCGAATGTGGCCGGGGTACTGGGCTCTGCGGTAGCGGCCGGTATTTTACTGGCGTTGGTTGGCTAAACTTAGCGCTGATCACAGCACTTAGAAACAAATAGAAACGGGTAGCCACGTGCTACCCGTTTTTTTTATTGCTATTGTTATATACCTAAACCACCTGAAGATGCTGGATCTCGTATCGTTAGGGGCTTTGGGTGTATATTGTTTATCGTCCTTATGTACAGCCCATCCTAAATCGCATCAGGTGTTTGATGACAGCTCATATCTTGAACGACTAACGTGACCAATAACGAAAAGGAATAAAGATGAAGTCCTATCAACAGCTTGCGATTTCTCAGTTTGGCGACCCCTCGGTGCTCACTTTGCAAGCCGCTTCTACGCCATCGCTGGCGGCTGATCAGGTGTTGGTGAAAGTGGCTTATGCCGGCGTTAACCCTATCGATGCCAAAACCCGGGCCGGGCTTGGCTGGGCCGCTCAGCAGAACAAAGATAACCTGCCCTGGGTACCAGGCTATGATATTGCCGGCAAGATTGTTGAAGTCGGCGACAATGTTGGGTCACTGGTTGTCGGTGAACTTGTTGCCGGGTTTATTGGCTTTCCTCTTCAGGGCGGTGGTTATAGCGAATATGTGGTTGCCGACGCAGAAGTATTGAGTAAAGTGCCTGCGCAAATTGCTCTGATGCAGGCGGCCGCATTGCCTTTGGCTGGGCAAACGGCCTGGCAGGCGTTAGAAAAAGCGAAAGTATCTTCCGGTGATCGGGTCCTCATTCTGGCTGGTGCCGGAGGTGTGGGTCATATCGCGGTCCAGCTGGCGGTCGCAAAAGGCGCCGAGGTTGTTGCGAGTTGCTCGGCGGCAAATGTGGAATTTGTCTCAGGCCTTGGCGCTACTGCAATTGATTATCATCGCGGGAGGCTTGAACAACAGATTGAACCGGTCGATGTGCTGATTGATTTGATGGGCGGAGATGTTGGTTGTGCGGCATTGGCGTGTGTTAAAGACGGTGGCCGGGTAGTAACAATACCGACGATCACAGCAGAGCAGGTTTGCCAGCAAGCGCTGCAACTTGGCTTGCAGGCTGAGGGAATGCTGGTGGCACCGAATGTTGCGCAAAATAATACAATGCTTAAGATGCTGGCACAGGGTAAGTTGCAGTTACATATTGCGGCACAATTCCCTTTGGCTGAGGGTGCCAGTGCGCATCAGCAGATTGAAAGTGGTCGTACTCGCGGAAAAATTGTTTTATCGATGGAAGATCAGTAACGGTTGCGGTAAAGAGACGTTTCCCTGTTCCAGGGCCAGTTTATCTTTCAACATTGCCGCGATGATGTTGAAAGATAAACAGGCCTAATATAAGAAAATACAAATGCTAGATTTATTAAATGGTGATTCAGCACTATTGATGCAGTTCACCACCGGTTTTCTGAGTGCCACCTTATTGCCTGGCGGTTCAGAAGCGAACCTGATCGCGACCTTGAAGCTTGGGGATAACGCTGCATGGCTTGTTGTTTTGGTAGCAACGCTGGGAAATACGCTCGGCGGTATGACTAACTACTGGTTAGGGCGGTTATTACCCGATAAAACTTCTGAGCAAAAACATGGTCGTAAAGCTATAGAGTGGCTGAAAAAATATGGTTACTGGACCCTCTTCTTTAGTTGGTTACCCGTGATTGGGGACCCGTTATGTTTAGCCGCCGGATGGCTGCGTATGCGTCATTGGCTAAGTTTCTTTATCATCATGCTTGGCAAAGCTTTACGTTACAGTGTGCTAGCCATGGTGGTTCAAGGTTTATTATAAGGAATGCGTAAGTGCAAAAGTGGATTCTAAGTGTCACCCTGCTGTCGATAGTTGGCTGTAGTGGTCAGATGGGGCAAACCAATGAAGCCCCTGTGCTGCCTGAGGGCATAACGTTCGTTGAACAAGTAACAGCCACCAAAGGTGAGACTGTTATTCCTTACCGTAAATATACACTTGCTAACGGATTAACCGTTGTTCTTCATGAAGATAACTCTGATCCATTAGTGCATGTCGATATGACGTATCACGTAGGCTCTGCCCGTGAAGAGCAAAGCAAATCCGGTTTTGCACATTTCTTTGAGCATATGATGTTCCAGGGCTCAGAACATGTCGGTGATCAGGAACACTTTCGTCTGATCACCGAAGCTGGCGGTACCTTAAATGGTACAACAAACCGGGATCGCACCAATTATTTTGAAACGGTTCCGGCGAACCAGCTGGAGAAAATGTTGTGGTTAGAGTCAGACCGGATGGGTTTTTTGCTTGAGGCTGTCTCACAGCGCAAATTCGAGATCCAGCGTTCGACGGTGAAGAATGAACGAGCCCAGCGCTATGAAAACCGCCCTTATGGCCTGGTTCATGAGCGTATTGGCGAAGCCCTATACCCTCAATCCCACCCGTATTCCTGGCAGACTATTGGTTATGTTGAAGATTTAGATCGTGTTGATGTTAATGATCTCAAAGCGTTCTTCTTGCGCTGGTACGGCCCAAACAATGCCACGCTAACGATTGGCGGCGATATCGATAAAGCGCAGACGCTGGCGTGGGTGAATAAGTACTTTGGCTCAATTCCCCGCGGTCCTGAAGTGATCAATGCGGCGAAATACCCCGTGACGTTGAATGCGACTCGCTACCTCACCCTGGAAGATAAAGTGCAGCAACCCATGCTGATGATGGCATGGCCAACGTCGTATAACGGCGCGGAAGATGAAGCGTCGCTGGATATGCTGGCGAAAGTGATCGGCGGGGGTAAGAACAGCCTGCTGTATCAGGATCTGGTCAAAACCGGTGATGTTGTTGATGCGGGGGCATACCATGATTGTGCCGAGCTTAGCTGTACTATGTACGTTTATGCCATTGGCGAGAGTGGCAGCAAAGGCAACTTAAAGGATGTGCACGGCAAAGTTGTCTCGATTCTTGATGGTCTTGAACAGCGTGGGGTCAATGAAAAAGAACTGAGTGAGCTGAAAGGCATGGTGGAAGCCAATGCGATTTTCGGTTTGCAGAGTGTGAGCGGCAAAGTGTCGCAACTTGCCGCGTACGAAACGTTCTATGGCAACCCTAACCATTTAGGTGTTGAACTGCAGCGTTTGCGTGATGTCACCACTGACAGCATGGAAGCGGCATATATGCAATACCTGAACGGTAACCCGAACGTCACGTTAAGTGTGGTGCCTAAAGGTAAAACAGCATTGGCCGCGGCGAAGCCAAATTATACTCCGCTGCCACGTGTTATCCCTGAATATCAGAAAGTCACCGATGATCAGCTAGCAGTGAGAGAGTCGGTTGATCATTTTGACCGTTCAGTGATGCCACAGCCTTCTCAGCCTGTTGAGGCAGTCATGCCGCGCTTGTATCAGTTTGAACTGGCGAACGGAATTAATGTACTGGGAACCAAATACAATGAAACGCCAACGGTAGAGTTGCAGTTAGTGATCCCTGCCGGACGCCGCTTTGAACCAGAGGATAAAACCGGGTTAGCTAAGCTGACTGCGGCAATGATGGGGGAGGCGACCGAGCGATCAACCGCAGAAGAGTTATCTTCGCGTCTGGATATGTTAGGCAGTACCGTCAGTTTTAGTGCCGGTTTGTACAGCACGACGGTTTCGGTGACATCATTAGAGAAGAACCTGGCGCAGACTCTGGCTATCATGGAAGAGCGTTTATTTCAGCCTGCGTTTAACCCGGCAGACTTCGAACGCTTGAAAGCACAGGCTATCGAGGGGGCGGTGTATGAACATCAGCGTCCTGATTGGTTAGCGAGCCAGGCAACACGAGAAGTACTGTTTGGCGGCACATTGTTCAGCCGTCCGCCGGAAGGAACGAAAGCATCACTGGCTAGTATCACCTTAGAGGATGTTAAGCGCTTTTATGCCCGCAACTACACCCCAAACGGGACGGATGTCGTGGTTGTGGGTGATGTGGCTGAGTCGACGCTGAGCCAGCAGTTAGACTTCCTGACAACGTGGCAAGGCAGCGCGGAACCGGTATTTAATCCGCAAGCCCTCCCAACGCTGGCGAAGCAGGCCATTTGGATGGTGGACAAGCCAGGCGCGCCGCAAACGGTGATCCGTCTGGTTCGTCAGGGACTGCCGTATGATGCAACCGGTGAGCTGTACGAAACTCAGCTGGCTAACTTTAACCTGGCAGGTAACTTCAATAGCCGTATTAACCTAAACCTTCGCGAAGATAAGGGGTATACCTATGGTGCTGGTGGCTACCAGACTGGTGGCAAAGAAGTGGGCTTATCGGTGTACTATGCCCAGGTACGAGCTGACGCCAGCTTAGCGTCATTAGAAGAGTTCCTGGCTGAATTGAAGAAAATGAGTACCGAAGGGGTAACGGATGAAGAAGTGAACTTTATGCGCCTGGCTGTCGGTCAGAAAGATGCGCTCAACTATGAAACCCCCGGGAAAAAGGCGCAACTGTTAGGCCAGATCCTGACCTACTCGCTACCGGAAAATTTCGTGGAACAGCGTAACGAAATTGTTGCTTCTATTAGCAAAGAACGACTCAATGAGCTGGCCGCGAAATGGTTTAAGCCGGAAGATTACCAGGTAATTGTCGTGGGTGATGTCAAATCATTGCGACCGCAATTTGAAACACTGGGAATACCAATCAAAACGATTCAGCCTCAGATGTAATCCGGCAGAGCCTGTCATTTTTCTCGCCGACGTTGCTATAACGTCGGTTTTTTCCCTGTATATTGAAGGGTTATTTTTTACAGGTGGTAAAAGTGTTTCACTATAAAAGTCGTGGCAATCATTGATAATAATGATTACCCTATTTTCCAAATTACGATAATTAACGAGAATGACCTTGATGGATTTTTCACAAAGGTTACAGCAGATTTCCGCTAATCCTGAAGCATTAACTCAGATTGGTCGAGGCTTAGAGCGGGAAGCGCTACGTATTACGACTCAAGGTGATTTGTCTGCTCAACCCCACCCTGCCGGTTTGGGATCAGCATTAACCAATAAATGGGTCACCACCGATTTTGCCGAGTCACTGTTAGAGTTTATTACTCCGGTCTCGCAAGATGTTGATCACTTATTGACTCAGCTGAGTGACATCCATCAGTTTACCTACAGCCAGATGGGGGACGAGCGCCTGTGGCCGATGTCGATGCCCTGTTTTGTCGGTAAAGAAGATGATATCACCCTGGCGCAGTATGGCAGCTCGAATACCGGGCGAATGAAAACCCTCTACCGTGAAGGCCTGAAACACCGTTATGGCAGTGTCATGCAGGTTATTTCAGGCGTGCATTTCAATTTTTCGTTTCCTGATTCATTCTGGCAACAGCTGTTTGGCGAGCAAAGTGAACAAGCACGTCAGGATTCGGTTTCTGAGGCTTATTTTGGCCTGATCCGTAACTATTACCGTTTTGGCTGGCTGATCCCTTACCTGTTCGGCGCATCACCGGCGCTGTGTGGTTCATTCCTGAAAGATCACGGCTCGCCATCAGATTTTGAAAAACTGGGTAACGGCACTTATTATTTGCCGAATGCGACCGCGTTACGGTTAAGTGATCTGGGCTATACCAATAATGCGCAAAGTTCGCTGAAAATCAGTTTTAATGGCTTGGATCAATACCTTGATGGTCTGAATCAGGCGATTCGCACTCCATCCGATGACTACGCGAATATTGGCGTGAAAGTTGAGGGTGAGTACCGCCAGCTGAATAGTAATGTCCTGCAGATCGAAAATGAGCTGTATGCCCCCATTCGTCCGAAACGTGTGGCAAAAAATGATGAAAAACCATCAGAAGCCCTTAGCCGGGCTGGGGTTGAATATATCGAAGTACGTTCATTGGATGTTAACCCGTTCAGCCCGATTGGTATCACGGAAGATCAGGTCCGCTTCCTTGATATGTTCCTGACCTGGGCAGTGTTGTCACCTTCAGCCCAAATGGATGATGCTGAGCTGGCTTGCTGGCGGGATAACTGGAATCGCGTCGTCCTTGATGGCCGTAATCCTGAGTTAATGCTGAAAATTGGCTGTAATGGTGAACGTCTGTTGGCTAAAGAGTGGGGATTACGCGTATTTGCTGAGCTGGAAGATGTTGCTAAGGCGATGGATAATGCGGCGGGTAATGATAACTACCAGCAGACGTATCAGCGTTTGAAAGAATGGGTTATTCATCCTGAGTTGACGATATCTGCGCAGTTACTGGCACAAATCAAACAGCATGAAGGCATTGGTGCCGTTGGTAAAGAATTGGCGACATCGCATGCAGATGAACTCAAGGGGCGGGAGTTTACCTTCTATAGCAAGAGTGAGTTTGAGCAGGAAGTTCAGGCATCCGTTAAAAACCAGCAACTCATTGAGCAAAGTGATAACGTGTCATTCGATGCGTATTTAGAAGATTACTTTGCTGATTTGAAATAGCGGCGAACTAAATTGTGACAGAGGTAGGCTTCTATCGTTTATGTCATAAATTTAGGCTGATTTGACAGGCTTTTTTGCGTAAGGTCGATCGAGAAAAAATTGGGCAGCAGCCTTGCTGCCCATAAACAATTTCGCAGGGATGACGACACAATAACTGCCCGTCTTTTATTATGACCGCGATAAACACATTTGGTTCAACCCGAGACCAAACTGACAAAGGATGTGTACTACTCCGCGTTTTACCGACCGTTTGAAGATACATTAAACAGCTGAAAATAGTGGTTATTACATTGAAATTATTTTGGTACATATTCCATTGAGTGAAAATATGTTTTTGGCTGCGCGCGTAGTTATGCTTTCCGGTTTAGTGTTGGTGATGAGCGGTTGTGCGACCCCACCTCCTAAAGATCAATCGAACGTTTGCAATATTTTTCGTGAAAACCCTGATTGGTATGAAGATGCCATCGATATGCAACAAGAGTGGGGGACACCGATTAATGTTGCGATGGCTTTCGTCAAACAAGAAAGTAGCTTTCGACATGATGCTCGTCCCCCCAAAGACTATGTACTTGGTTTTATTCCCTGGGGCCGGGTGAGTAGTGCTTATGGCTATGCTCAGGCGCAGGATCCTGCCTGGCAAGACTACCAAAAAGCGACCGGTAATGGTGGCTCCCGAACCGATTTTGGCGATTCGCTGATGTTTGTGGGTTGGTATACCCATGAAACTCAGCGTCAGCTAGGGCTGTCTAAATGGGATGCCAATGGCCAGTACCTTGCTTACCACGAAGGACGGGGTGGCTATCAACGAGGCACCTATAAGAGTAAGCCGACACTGATAAAAGTCTCTCGTAAAGTGGAGCAACAGGCAAAAAATTATGGTTGGCAATTGAAGCAATGCCGACAGGAGCTGGATGATAATCGTAGCTGGTGGCCGTTTTAAGACGGTGGCCATCATTGCCGATATGGACATTAGCGCCATACTTAAAAACAACGGGTATAGGTAACGTGAGAGAAACTCATGGGCAAAGGAGAAGGAAGTAATGCCGTTATTAGATAGTTTTACCGTCGATCACACTCGGATGCATGCGCCAGCGGTACGCGTGGCGAAAACCATGCAGACGCCGAAAGGCGATACCATCACTGTTTTTGACTTACGTTTCTGCCGTCCTAATATGGATATTTTGAGTGAGCGAGGCATTCATACTCTCGAACACCTGTATGCCGGTTTCATGCGTAACCACCTCAATTCCGATCAGGTAGAAATCATTGATATCTCACCAATGGGGTGTCGCACCGGTTTCTACATGAGCCTGATCGGTACGCCCAGTGAGCAGGATGTTGCGGTGAGCTGGCGTGAGGCGATGGAAGATGTACTGAAGGTTGAATCGCAAGAGAAGATCCCTGAACTGAATGAATACCAGTGTGGGACTTATAACATGCACTCGCTGGATGAGGCGAAAGCGATCGCCAAAAATATTCTGTCACAGGGGATCGATGTCAATAAGAACGATGAGTTGGCATTACCGGAGTCGATGCTACAAGAGCTTAGCGTGAAGTAATACCAATCGGTACAATGGCTAAAGCGCACAGAATGGAAGACAAAAAAAGCCGGCAATCAATGCCGGCTTTTTGTTAAGAGACGTATTCTGCCCTGAAACTTATCCTGTTTTCTTCAGCAGGGTAGGCAGTACTTTTACCAGTTTGATCATATTCCCGGAGACTTCCATGATTTTCATTTGACGGCCGGAAACTTCAATACTGATCTGGCTATCAGGGATATCTTCTAAATGCTCTAAGATCAAACCATTGAGGGTACGCGGACCATCAGTCGGAAGATCCCAGTTCAGGCTCTTATTCAGATCGCGAATATTGGCGCTGCCTTCAATCAGTAAACTGCCATCTGCCTGTGGGGTAATTTCTTCGGCAAGGGTAGGAGATATGGAGGTCGTAAATTCGCCGACAATTTCTTCCAGAATATCTTCTAAGGTGATCAACCCCTGGATGTCGCCATATTCATCGACAATCAGACCGATACGTTCTTTGTTGCGCTGAAACTTCAGTAACTGGATGTTCAGTGGTGTGCCTTCCGGAATGAAATACACTTCATCGGCAGCCCGTAGCAGGTTAGCTTTACTGAATTCGTTTTTTTCCATCATCAGGCGATAGGCTTCACGAACACGCAGCATACCGACCACTTCATCGATGGTATCGCGATACAGCACAATGCGTCCATGGGCAGAATGGATCAGTTGTCGGGTGATGGATTTCCAGTCGTCATTAATATTGATGGCTGCAATGTCACTGCGCGGGATCATCAGATCTTCGACGGTGACGTTTTCCAAATCTAAAATAGACAACAACATATCTTGGTGGCGGCGAGGAATAAGGCCGCCCGCTTCGTCCACAACGGTACGTAACTCTTCAGAGCTAAGCTTCGAATCATTCATATTGTCGACTTTTAAACCCATCAACAGCATGAAGCTATTGGTAATGCCGTTTACGAACCACACTAACGGGTAAAGCAGTTTCATCAGAATATTGAGAATAATACTGCTGGCATAAGAGACGCGCTCGGGGTAAATCGCGGCAAGGGTTTTCGGGGTCACTTCAGCAAAGACGAGTACCACCAGGGTTAAGGCACCTGTCGCAATGGCAACGCCCAAATCACCATAAAGTCGCATACCAATAATCGTGGCAATAGCAGAAGCCAGAATGTTGACCAGGTTATTCCCGATCAAGATAAGGCCGATGAGGCGGTCGGGGCGAGACAGCAACTTTTCTACCCGCTTGGCCCCGCGGTGGCCTTGATTAGCGAGATGCCGCAGCTTATAGCGGTTGAGCGACATCATGCCAGTTTCAGAACCGGAGAAATATCCGGAAATGACGAGTAGTAACACCAGAAGGGAGAATAATACTCCCGTGGATATGTCGTCCAAAAATCTAGTTCCTTAACGTGTCTGTTACAATATAGTTGTACTCATTTGAGTATGAGTGTCAATGAGAAGTTAGTTGTAACGAGGTGTTTTTATCCGCCGATAATGATCTCTTTAACAAAACGACTGCCAAAGTAGGCAAGGGTAAGTAAAAAAGCACCTACCATGCTGAACCAGACGACCCTGCGGCCGCGCCAGCCGCGATGGTAGTGGCCCCAAAGCAAAGTACTGTAGACCCCCCAGGCCAACAGTGACAACACCGCTTTATGGGTTTTCCCCTGGGCCAGCATGTCCTGAATAAAGATCAAGCCAGTTATCAAGGTCACCGTTAGTAATGTATTGCCAACCAGAATGATCTTGAAAAGCTGCCTTTCGACCATCATTAAAGGAGGAATGTTCGGATTAATCTGCAGGCTTTTTTTGGTTTTTAATTTATGATCTAACCAAGCGAGTTGAATCGCATATAAGGTTGCGATCATTAAGGTAGAATATGAGAACAAGGCCAGAGAAATATGCAGCAAGACTTGCGGCTGGGCTTCTAAATGGGTAATAAAGGCACCAGGTAACAGCGTAGCTGCCGATAAGTTAATTGCGGCAAAGCTATATATGATAGGGAGCAGAAACCATACGCGCATACGTAACATCGCAAATGTCGTTAACGTTGCGATGATCAGGCTGATCAGCGACGCGACATTCAGTATGCTCAGGTTCTGGCCCGGGCCACCCAGTATTAAATCTTTTAACAGCAGAATATGTAACGCAATCGCCACTAAGGCTGAAAAAAAGACCGGCTTGATTTTAATACCATTACTATTGGTTAAGCCTGGAACAACCAGACCCAAAGCGAGAAAATAAAAGCAAGCGGCCATTAAGGCAATCAACATATCCATAGTAAACTGGTAACTAGTTAAGATGGTTAGAAGCCGCAATTATACCCTGCTCAAACAAGAGTCGCTATCTATACATGAAAGCAGATGCAGGATTGCGGTATACTAGCCATATCACCCACATATAATCTATGTGAAGCAGTACTAATATTAGTTGCGTAACGAGCGAGTAGCACATGTTCGAAAATTTAACGGAGCGTTTATCGCGAACGCTTAAGAATGTCAGCGGCCGTGGTCGCCTAACGGACGACAACATCAAAGATACGCTGCGTGAAGTACGCATGGCGTTACTCGAAGCTGATGTTGCGCTTCCGGTTGTACGTGAATTCGTCAAGCGCGTAAAAGAGCGTGCTGTCGGTACGGAAGTCTCAAAAAGTCTGACCCCGGGTCAGGAGTTCATCAAAATCGTTCAGGCTGAGCTTGAGCTGGTTATGGGTGAATCCAATGAAGCGCTGAATCTGGCTTGTCAGCCGCCAGCGGTTATCTTGATGGCTGGTCTGCAAGGGGCGGGTAAAACCACCAGTGTAGGTAAGTTAGGTAAAGTACTTAAAGAGCGTGAGAAGAAAAAGGTTCTGGTTGTTTCTGCCGATGTTTACCGCCCGGCGGCGATCAAACAGCTAGAAACACTGGCCAGCGATGTTGGTATCGATTTCTTCCCGTCTTCAGCCGATCAAAAGCCGGTTGATATTGCTAAAGCCGCGCTTGAGCACGGTAAGCTGAAATTTTATGACGTGGTGATTGTCGATACCGCAGGCCGCCTGCATATCGATGAAGAAATGATGGGCGAGATCAAAGACGTTCATCAGGCTATCAACCCTATCGAAACCCTGTTTGTGGTTGATGCCATGACCGGTCAGGATGCTGCCAATACCGCGAAAGCGTTTGGCGAAGCATTGCCGTTGACCGGTGTGATCTTGACCAAGGTTGATGGTGATGCCCGTGGTGGTGCGGCGTTATCTGTTCGCCATATTACCGGTAAGCCGATTAAATTCTTGGGTGTCGGTGAAAAAACTGACGCACTAGAACCGTTCCACCCGAACCGTGTTGCATCACGTATCTTAGGTATGGGTGACGTACTGTCACTTATCGAAGATCTAGAGCGTAATGTTGACAAGAGTAAAGCTGAAGAGCTTGCGAAGAAGTTTAAAGAGAAGAAAGGTTTTGATCTTGAAGACTTCCGCGACCAGCTTCAGCAGATGAAGAACATGGGCGGCATGATGGGCATGATGGATAAACTGCCCGGCATGTCTCAGTTGCCTGATAATGTAAAAGATCAGGTTGATGACCGGATGTTCCTGCAAATGGAAGCTATTATTAATTCCATGACCAAAGGCGAGCGTGCGCGTCCTGATATTATTAAAGGCTCACGCAAGAAGCGTATTGCGATGGGCTCCGGTACCCAGGTGCAAGACGTTAACCGCATGCTGAAACAATTTACCCAGATGCAAAAGATGATGAAGAAAATGCAAAAGGGTGGAATGAAGAACATGATGCGTAATATGAAGGGAATGATGCCGGGTGGTGGCATGTTCCCAGGGCGTTAAGATCTTCATTTTTATAGGATTTACTCTTTTATTTCTATTTGGTTGGTGAAAAAATAGCTAAAGCTGTTGCATTCACCCGCTCAAAGAGTAAAATTCCGAGGCTTTATTTTTTGGCACGGGCCCCGTTTTTTTTAGACGGGGCCGATTTTATTTACAGTAATGCAAAACTAAAGAGGACGATATGGTTACCATTCGTTTGGCACGTCACGGCGCTAAGAAGCGTCCATTTTACCAAATCGTTGTTGCTGATTCTCGTTGCGCACGCGACGGTCGTAACATCGAAAAAATCGGTTTCTTCAACCCGCTAGCTAAGGGTCAGGAAGAGCGTCTACGTCTAGACCTTGACCGTGTAAATCACTGGGTTGGTCTAGGCGCAACTGTGTCTGACCGCGCAGCTAAGCTAATCAAAGACGCTTCTAAAGCAGCTTAATTAGCTATATCAGGTAGAGATAGAGAACTATGAGCTCACAAAACCAAGACTTAGTTGTTGTCGGTAAACTGGGTGCCACCTACGGTATCAAGGGTTGGCTCAAGGTTTTTTCCTACACTGAACAGTCTGAAAGTATTTTCTCCTATCAACCTTGGCTTATTAAAGTGAAAGGTGAATGGAAGCCAATCCAGATTGAATCCTGGAAAAAGCATGGTCAGGGCATGGTGGCTAAGTTAGAGGGCCTGGACATCCGCGAGGATGCACAACTGTTCACTAACGCTGAAGTCGCTGTACATGCCGATCAACTACCCGCACTGTCAGGAGAAGAATTCTACTGGCGTGAATTGTATGGCATGTCTGTTTTCACTACCGAAGGTTACGACCTGGGTAAAGTAACAGATATCCTGGAAACAGGGTCAAACGATGTATTAGTTGTGAAAGCTAACCTGAAAGATGCTTTTGGACAAAAGGAACGACTAATTCCGTTCCTCGATGAGCAGGTCATCAAGTCGATTGATCGCACTGCTCAGCGGATCGAAGTTGACTGGGATCCTGGATTTTAACCTCTGGTAATATAGCGAGCGAACACATGTGGGTTGGTGTGATCAGCCTTTTTCCTGAAATGTTCGGTGCCATTACCAATTTTGGGGTAACAGGTCAGGCGGTAAAAAAAGGCCTTTTATCTGTCGAAACGTGGAATCCCCGTGATTTTACGCACGACAAACACCGTACGGTAGATGATCGACCATACGGTGGCGGACCTGGTATGTTAATGATGGTGCAGCCCTTGCGCGATGCCATTCATACTGCCAAGCAGTCTGCTAAAGGTAAGGCTAAAGTGATTTATCTTTCACCTCAGGGTCGTAAGCTTGATCAAGCGGGCGTTGAGGAACTGGCACAAAATGAGAACTTGATTCTTATCTGTGGCCGTTATGAAGGGGTAGATGAGCGCATTATCCAGCAAGAAGTAGACGAAGAATGGTCTATTGGGGATTTTGTGCTGACTGGGGGTGAGCTGCCAGCCATGACCTTAGTTGATGCAGTGGTTCGGTTTGTGCCGGGCGTACTGGGTGACTTTGCGTCAGCAGAAGAAGATTCTTTTGCAAATGGTTTGTTAGATTGTCCACATTACACGCGTCCCGATGTGTTAGACAGGCAGGAGGTACCTAAGGTACTGATGTCGGGTAACCATAAGGATATTAGTCGCTGGCGATTGAAACAATCGCTGGGCCGTACTTGGCTTAGAAGACCAGAGCTCCTGGAAAACCTAGCTCTGACTGACGATCAGGAATTCTTGCTCGCGGAATTTATTCGCGAATATAAAGCAAGCAATTAATTAATTTAGTATCAGTTTATTCTAGGGTATACCAATGAGTAACATCATCAAGCAGCTCGAAGACGAGCAACTTAAACAAGACCTACCAACTTTTGCACCTGGTGACACTGTTGTCGTTCAGGTTAAAGTAAAAGAAGGTGACCGTGAGCGTCTACAGGCGTTCGAAGGCGTGGTTATCGCTAAGCGTAACCGTGGTCTACATTCTGCATTCACTGTTCGTAAGATCTCTAACGGTGAAGGCGTTGAGCGTGCGTTCCAAACTCACTCTCCAGTAGTTGATAGCATTACTGTTAAGCGTCGTGGTCTAGTACGTCGTGCCAAACTGTACTACCTACGTGAGCGTTCTGGTAAAGCAGCACGTATCAAAGAGAAACTTGTTCGCAAGTAATCTTAAACGTATGACGTTTATTGAAAAAGCCCACCGAAAGGTGGGCTTTTTTTTATGGTGATGAAAGCGATCCTAGGCCCTAGGAAAATAAGGTTCTGGGAAATAACGAAAAGATTCGACATGTTGAAGCTGAAAAATCAGACTTCTCCCAGAATCCCAGAATCCCAGAATCCCAGAATCCCAGAATCCCAGAATCCCAGAATCCCAGAATCCCAGAATCCCAGAATCCCAGAATCCCAGAATCCCAGAATCCCAGAACCCAGTTCAAACGTGACCGAAAATAGGACCGCTTTTTGTAATAAAAAAACCAGCCCCGAAGGACTGGTTCAAAATAAGCGAAAAAGCTTAGGGGCAAGAGCGGTTATGCGGTTTCCAGCTTGCCTTTGGTTTCATCTTCATCAGCAAGGTCGGTTTCACCTTTGCCTTTTGATTTCTTAATCACAAGTGTCATTATAGCCAGGGCCGCGATAACGCCGGTAACCGTTGAAGCCACTATTGGTAGGCCGAAACCCAGTTGGCTGTTATTCAGAATGAAGGTGATACATACCGTGGTCATGAACAACGCAGGAACGGTTGCCACCCAGTGCAGCTTGTTGTGACGCAGCAGGTAAGCAGAAGCTGTCCACAGCATCATGACCGCCGTTGACTGGTTCGCAAAACCGAAATAGCGCCAGATAATACCGAAATCAACCTGAGTCAGGATACCGCCGAGAACAAACAGAGGCAGTGCCATTAGCAGGCGGTTACGCAGCGATTTCTGTTCCATGTTGAAGTATTCAGCCAGGATAAGGCGGCTTGAGCGGAATGCGGTGTCGCCCGAGGTGATCGGCAGGATAACCACACCAAGGAAAGCAATGACACCGCCAAATACACCGAGCAGCCCGATAGATGAATTGTAAACTACGCTGCCCGGACCACCGTTGGAAATGGCTTCAGACAGTGACTCAACAGAGCCGAAGAAAGACAGGGCAAGTGCACACCAGATCAGCGCGATAATCCCTTCACCAATCATTGCGCCGTAAAAAACAAAACGACCGTTCTTTTCATTTTCCATGCAACGTGCCATCAGAGGAGACTGAGTCGCGTGGAAACCCGAAATAGCACCGCAAGCGATAGTGATAAATAGTGCAGGCCATAGTGGCAGATCGTTCGGGTTCATGTTGGTGAACATCTGGCTCATTTCGTAATCGCCAAGTAGTGTGTGCTCACTGGAGAAGGCGATAGCAGTGATAAGGCCGACAGACATGAAGATCAGCAGGGCACCAAACAGCGGGTAGAAACGACCAATGATTTTATCAACCGGTACAATCGTTGCGATGATGTAGTAAGCAAAGATAATCACCACCATGGTTGTCATCGACAGACCCATACCGGTTTGCTCGTTAACCAGATTCGTGATCATGCCAGCAGGTGCCGATACGAAGACCACACCCACCAATAGCAACAGTACGATAGCAAAAATATTCATAAAGTGTTTTGCACCGTTGCCCAGGTAGCGACCGGTAATTGTCGGTACTGAAGCGCCGTCGTTGCGTATTGATAGCATGCCTGAGAAGTAATCGTGTACTGCACCGGCAAAGATGCAGCCCAAAACAATCCATAGCATTGCGGCCGGACCGTATAAGGCACCCATGATCGGACCGAAGATTGGCCCGACACCGGCAATATTCAGCAGCTGTACCAGGTAGACTTTTTTGTTTGACATTGGCACGTAGTCAACGCCGTCTTGTTTACTGTAAGCCGGTGTCTGGCGTTTTTCATTTATACCAAATACTTTTTCAATAAAAGCACCGTAGATAAAGTAACCACCTACCAGTGCAGCCACGCAGAGTAAGAACCAAGTCATAATATTATCTCGCTGTGATGTTTTGGGTTTGTTTACTGCTGTCATCTTAAAGCGCTCAGGCACAGATGCACGGGGTAATACAGCGAGCGGTTATATGGCTGGGCGAGTGGTCGATGGGGCGTTTAAGTGGTTTCACTTAGTCAGCTAACGTTCAGGTTTCTTACCGTTGAGATAAAAAAACAAAAAAGGGATAAACCTTTAATCTGTTTATGATCAATTGATTACTGGCTGATTGGGTTTTATGGGTTGGTTAGCTTAATCCATAACGATCTTTGAGTTCTTTCAGGTAGCGGCGACTGACAGGAACCTGATGGCCATGCAAAGTGGTAATTTCTGCCAGTCCATTTTCCAGCAATTTGATCTCGCGGATCGCTTGCGGATGGATCAGGTACTGGCGATGGCAACGGATCAACGGGGTTTTTTCTTCTAATATCTTTAAGGTCAGCTGGGTTGTTGCCGTGGTTTCAGTACTGACAATATGCACTCCAGACAGATCTGAATAAGCAAGCTCAATTTCAGCAGGGCGGAGCAGCAAAATACGGTTATGGCCTGTGCAGGGGATAAGTTCCAGCATCTCAGTCAGTAAAGGTGAGTAGTCTTTGACTTCACATTCTCGCTTTAACCGATGAATGGTTTTGTTTAAACGGGCCACTTCAACCGGCTTGAGCAGATAATCGAAGGCATTGTCTTCGAAGGCTCTGAGGGCATATTCATCGTAGGCGGTGACAAAAACCACCTTCGGCATGGTCTCGGGATCGAGCATGCTGAGCATTTCAATTCCGGTGATTTGCGGCATTTGAATATCGAGAAAAATCACATCAGGTTTCAGTGCATTGATTTTTTTGAGTCCTTCAATGGCGTTGTTGCAATTGCCGATAACCTCAATGTCGCCAGTATCATGCAGCAAGTCGATTAACTCTTCTCGCGCATACCGTTCATCGTCAATGACTAATGCCTTAATCATGTTGTTTTTTCCCATTGCTATGTTGCCTCTCCATTGGCACGGTGCTGCTTTCTATTGGTCTCGTCTCTTCTGCGGATAGCGCATTATCTGCAGGTAGAGCAATGGTCGCCTTTGTCCATGCATTTCGCTGGCAGGTCATGGTCACTCCGTATTGCTCACCAAACATATTTTTCAGTCGCTTATCGACAATTTTCATTCCCAGCCCGCTCTCTTCGCTGTCTGAACGATAGTTGCCGGCATTGTCTTCCACGGCCAAAATGATCTGTCCGTTTTCTGAATAGCCTCGAATAATAATTTTACCATTTTCCAGCAGTGACGAGGTGCCGTGTTTAATCGCGTTTTCAACCAGAGGCTGAAGGGTAAAGGTGGGTAATTTTACGGTCAATAACTCAGGCTCAACGGCTATTTCAACATTAAGGCGATCAGAAAAACGTGCCAGTTCAATTTCTAAATAGGAGTGAACATGGTGCAGCTCTTCTTCTATGGTAACGGTTTCGATGTTCTGTTTTAAATTACGCCGGAAAAACTGCGCTAAATGCCGGATCAGATCCCGTGCTTTATCCGGGTCTCGGCGTATTACGGCATTAATGGTATTGAGTGCATTGAACAAGAAATGCGGGTTAACCTGGGCTTGCAGCAGGCGTAATTCAGCCTGAGTCAGCAGGGTTTGCTGTTGAATATAACGTCCCGTTAATATTTGATTCGACAAAAGTTTTGCAATCCCTTCACCGAGTGTCAGATTGACGGTAGAAAATAGCTTACGCTTAGGCTCATAGAGTTTAATCGTGCCCAGCACATCGTTGTTTCCTCCCATCAACGGGATCACCAGCGCTGAGCCCAATGGGCATTTTTCATGCAGTGAACAGCGATAAGGCATCTCATAACCATCAGCATAGACCAGTTCACCGTTATCAATGGCGCGGCGGGTGTAACCTGAAGAGATTGGGGTGCCTGGCAGGTGGTGGTCATCACCGATACCGATAAAGGCGAGAATTTTATCCCGATCTGTGATGGCAACAGCGCCGACGCCGGTTTCTTCATAGACAATTCGGGCTATCTGTTTGGTGTTTTCCTGGTTGAATCCCTGGCTGAGAATACCCACCGAACGTTGGGCAATTTTTAATGCCAGGCTTGAAAAGGCTGCAGAGTATTTTTCATAGATAGTTTTACGATCCCGAATGATACTCATAAAGAACGCGGCCCCGAGCGAGTTGGCAATAACCATTGGCAAGGCGATAGCACTGACGAGATGCAGCGCCTTATCATAGGGTTCGGCCACGATCAGAATAATAAACATCTGGATGATTTCAGCAACTAAGGTGATGGTAAACACCACAAAAGGTTTATACAGCTGATCAACCTGACCGCGCCGGACATAGTAACTGTGTAATAAACCGCCTAGTACCCCTTCGGTTGTTGTTGAAATGGCACAGGCAACATCAGTAAAACCGCCCATGCTATACCGGTGTAATCCGCCGGTCAGACCAACCGCAAAGCCAACGATTGGCCCGCCCAGCAAGCCCCCCCATAACGGCGCCAATGGCTCGGGTATTGGC
>NZ_JAKJSP010000010.1:0-2801 GCF_050337085.1 Photobacterium sagamiensis
CGGGTAGATTGCGAGAGAAAGCAAATCGCCATATACCAACTATCGCCTTCTCAGCCCATGTTTTCCGGCAAGAAATTGAATCATATCTTGAGGCTGGCCTCGATGGTTTCTTAGGAAAACCGGTACAGTTTAAGCAGATGCAGACTGTCATCGCTAATGTCTATAACGGCCAATCCAGCAAGTTCGATGCAGTTAGGGACATAGATCGGGACGTGGATAAGGAACCTGCCGTCACTCTTTTTGACCACTCGGTGTTGGAGGAGGACAGACAGATCCTCGGAGATGGGCTGGTACACGAGATGGTGGCTATGTTTTACAAACGCTCGGCCACCTTGATCAAAGAAATAAAAACAGAGAGCTCAGCAAAAGCCCTTGAGTTGCCAGTCCACAGCCTTAAAAGCTCCGCTGGAGCCATTGGCCTGATCGCCCTGAGTAAAGCCTGTGAGGAGCTGGAGATAGCTTGTAAGCAAGGTGCTGATGAACTGGAGTTAACTACATTGTCAGCGGCCTTACTTGCTATCTATGCCCCTTCTATCGACAGACTGAAAGAAGAATTTCAGGTAAAAAACAAGATAGAACGCCGAGCCTTCAGTTAACTCATAGTGTGTTTCTGATAAGCCTCATAAGAACAACGTATTTCAAATGACATGAGTACAACCAAGGTTTAGCCCCGTGAATATAACAATAAGAGCCAAGCTTTCATTCATTATGTGCGCCTCATTGCTGACAATGAGTGGTTTTTTTATCACAAGCCTTATGAATACGGAAAAATCTGTTCTTGAGGCGGAACAAAGCAATGTGAGTGTTAAGGTGGCTAAGTTATTGAATGATAACTTAAAGGGTCAGGTTGATACTGTTACCCGCTCCCTTTCCTATTATTATGAGAATTCGAAGCTGGAAAATATCAAGGCAGAATTAGCGACTGATATCACTACGTTTAGAGATGCCATAGAAAATATTTACAGCAACAGTGCTTCTGCTACTGATGCAGAAACCAGTATTCATGCTTTTATTAATGAATACCGCTGGGACAATGGCCGGTATATCTTTGCTTATGATGCCGCGAGCGTTATCAGCACGGCTGACGGAAACAAACTCGGCACTATTGGTGTGAATGAATATGACAGTACAGACACCTATGGCAAATACTACGCCCGAGATATTGTCAGTTCAGCCAAAGCCGATGCTGTCGGGTTTACCAGTTATCACTTCTTAAACCCGGTAACAAAAAAAGCAGAAGAAAAACTAACGGCATCGGTTTACTTCAAACCTTTAAACATGGTTATAGGGACTGGCGAGTACATCGATACACTCAGAAAAGATGAACTTAAGGCGGCTCTTGATACCATCAGTTCATCTAAATACGGCCAAAATGGCTACTTTTGGGTACAAGATAAGAACGGCAAGATCTTGGCCCACCCCAAGGCAGAAGTTATCGGTACTGTCAATCCGTCAACAACATTAAAAATTGCCAACAGCATCAAAGGTCAATCCGAAGCTTTTGTAAAAATTGCCTTTGAAAATCCGACCACCAAACAAACAGAGAACAAAATTGCCTATGCCAGGAATATTTTTCCCGAATGGGGCTGGACCATTGCGACGGGGACGTATGATAGCGACATCACTAGCATTCAAGATGGGCTGACTCGCGCGACGGCAGAAATTTTTAATGACAAAGTGTACATGAACATTGCTACTGCCGCTGTACTGCTGATTATTGCTCTGCTGGTTGCAACATGGTCGATTAATAAGATTGTTAGAGGCTTGGTCATCCTCAAAGAGCGCATTGATACCTTATCGACCGGCGAAGCCGACTTAACCTCGCGGATTGATATCACTTCGCATGATGAGTTGGGTGATATTGGCAATTCGGTAAACAACTTCATTATTTATCTGCAATCCATGACCCTGGAAATTTCGCAAGCCTCTGCCCATATCACTGACGGTATTAAGCATGCGTCCGAGACGGATCAAGTTGCCATGACTGAAATGGGCTTAACGGCCGAGACAGTCGCACAGAGTACCACCAAGACGGCCGCTAACACCCAGAAAGCCAATGATGCAGCACTGTTGGCAAAAGATG
The DNA here is from genome assembly GCF_050337085.1 of Photobacterium sagamiensis. Taxonomy (NCBI): domain Bacteria; kingdom Pseudomonadati; phylum Pseudomonadota; class Gammaproteobacteria; order Vibrionales; family Vibrionaceae; genus Photobacterium; species Photobacterium sagamiensis. Next base: position 2,084 of record NZ_JAKJSP010000010.1, read on the forward strand.
ATGTGCTTGAGGCACCTGGAAGTATGACAGCCGCAATAAGGAAACTGGCGGCCGGTGATCTCTCCGTAGATATTCCGCAGGGGGAGAGTGACGAGATAGGTCATCTCGCGGATGCAATATCGGTATTTAAAAAAAATGCGGTAGCCCTGCGAGAGCACCAGAATGAACTGCAAAAACTGGTAGATGAACGTACTACGCAGCTTACCGAGGCCAATAACGCACTAAACAGTGAAGTCGGCAAGCATGCAAAAGCGCGAGAACAAGCTGAACAGGCTAACAAAGCCAAATCGTCTTTCCTTGCCCACATGAGCCATGAGATCCGCACCCCGATGAACGGGATAATGGGAACACTGCACCTCCTTGATGATACAGCCTTAGACAGCGCGCAAAAACGCCACACTAAAACCATCACGTCATCAGGCGAAATTCTGATGGGGGTACTCAATAATGTCCTGGATTATTCTAAAATCGAAGCTGGGTATTTCGACATTAATGAAACCAATTTCCATACCGACTCGATTGTGGACAATGTTGTCAACATGCTTAAAGCCAGAGCCAAAGAAAAGAACATCACACTAACCTACGCAGTCGCAAACGATGTTCCCAACTATTTGTATGGCGACTCCAACAAGATCATTCAAATTCTCACTAATTTAGTGGGTAACGCGATTAAATTTACCAATACGGGAAGCGTTACAATTCGAGTGCAGCTCAGGGA
>NZ_JAKJSP010000002.1:0-17197 GCF_050337085.1 Photobacterium sagamiensis
ACCTGTGTAGACGAGTTTTCGCTCCTGGTTGAATACGTAGAAATGCGGTGTTCTCAGTGCTCCATAGGCCCTGGCTGTTTCCTGTGACTTGTCCCGCGCATACACCCACGGAAACTTATTTCCCTCCATCCGTTTCAGCATGTGCCCAAAATCATCGGTCGGGTGGGTCTTCTCGCTGTTGGCGTTGATGCCCACAAAAGCAACGCTCTTATCTTTGAACCTGTCAGCCGTAGCGCGGGTGACTTCATCTGAGCCGATGACGAAGGGGCAATGGTTGCAGGTAAAGAAGACGACGAGCAGCTTGGCTTCGGTAAAGTCAGCCTGGCTACAGACCATCCCATCGGTTGTCGGCAATTTGAAATCAGGAGCCCTATCACCAATTTGTAATGTAAACGCCATGGGTATTCTCCTTGCAATATTTGTCAAAGCTGATCATTTGAGTTTGTTCTCTTCAACTCGTTGACCGTGCATCCAATGATTCGCAGTCTGTACATGCGATTCGCGTACATACTTGGCTACCGACTTTCTGAATTCACCGTAAGCGAAAGAGTCAGCTAACCTAACTACATATCCTTCACTACCCTCCCAATCTTTTTTCGGATCATATAGGGCCTTGATGGTTTCTTCATCATAGATGCCATCGTACAAAACAGGTACGGATGGAATGTTGAATAACGCAAACCACTCAACCGTGTCATCCCATGATAGACACACGTTTTTCTCATTCCAGATCGAGAGTCCGTACAAGAAGCTCTCTAAGTTATGGTACTCGATAGAGTGTTTTGCAAACATGTTCTCACAGCACAATCGCCACTTATATGGAATGTCGTGAGCTATATTGCCCCAGATCGCCTTTGTTCGATTGCGACTCGGATGGTTCCTAGAATCAACAGATCGTGCGTGGTAATAATCAGAGTACAAGGACGTATTTTCACCATCCAGCTTTTCAGTTACAACGACTCTTTTGCCGATGAAGTTGTCCATCCACAACGACTTCCTGTCGTCAGAGTGCACACAATCTGACCACGGTAGGTGGAAGGTACGCGGATATTTCACGTAGTCAGTGAAGAGTTCAATCATCCCACTTTGACGGAGGATCTTCTGAACAGACTCATTGTGGAACAGTTCTCCCTTGGTACGCTGACCGTTAGGTAGAACGTGATTTCCCCATTTGTCATATTCGTGATCTGGATACATATGTTCGGGAACGACCACCTCAGTGATCCCACACGCAAGACGGACATCTTCAACAGTGATCTCCGTAGTCTCACACATAATATGATGTTTGCCGCAAACACTGGCACCGTTCTCGAGGTAGTACCCTCCGTCAGACCAGAGCCTACGATCTAAAATATGGTGTGCATCCTGAGCTGGCTGATCACAGAATACACAAGTATGTTTGTCGCGTGCAAAAACGGCTTCGCGAAAGTCATCGCGGGAAAGTAAAATAGCCATTGTAATACCTCCAAGGTATTCTCATGGAATACCCCTAGCAGTTTGCTAGTAACCGAACTCATTCTAAGATCATATTACATCGTACTCATCTTTGTGTTGTACGAAGTTCATTGCACCCAAAGCAGGACGATCCGGTGACTTAGGGCGTGTCGCCAATGTGGCAAAGAGCTCCAATGTTGGCTCCTGGATACTCCTGGATTGTTGTTGGCTTCGTGAGTAATGACAAAGCATGTTGAGCACCATTGGTAAGCAATGTGTCCTCAACTGTGCCTCCTTGCAATCCATGATGCTGCGCCACTTAACTCCTGCCTCTAGATGAATCTAGTGACCCGGATACTCGAAATATGATGAACGTGTAAAGGGAACTATCACACTTTGGGACAAGAATGAGTCAGCAATGATTTGCTGACTTGGTACTGGACAGAGATATATTGCTGCTTATTTTATAAGCTAGCTAATTGCGATTTTCTCTCCTTATTAACAACACAGAAATTGCCACGTCTTGTGCGACATTTTGAGCATCTTTCACAATCAACTGGCGCTCTGTTGCCTTCTTTCCAGCGCTTAATTAAATGCGGTTCAGACAACAAAGGTCTTGAGAGAGCAAAGTATTGAATATTGGTTTTATTCGCAATCTCTTCTATCGCATCAATATCCGTTAATCCGCCGACGGTAATAACGGGAACATTCACCTCTTCACTAATAACATGCCCATATTCATGGAAATAGCCTTCTTGTTGAATGGTATATCCATCAAAATACTCGCCAATCACGGTATTAGCCTTACCATGGATATTACCTGAGATGATGATTGCATCCACGCCAATCGCTTCTAATGTTTTACAAACAATGCGTGTTTCATCAAAGGTCAAGCCACCCTCAAAAAACTCAGATGCCGTCAATTTAACTAATATCGGATACTCATCACCGACAAGTTTTCTTATTTCAGCATAGATCTCTAATAACAATCTCATTCGATTATCTAGGCTGCCGCCATATTGATCTTCTCTTCGATTGTAATAAGGGCTTAAGAACTGATTGATTAAATAGGTATGTGCCGCGTGTATTTCGACCCCATCAAACCCTGATTCTTGCGCTCTTCGGCTTGCTTGAGCAAATGCCTGAACGATGTAATCTATTTCATCCTTGGTCATCGCTTTGCCTAATGTTTGTGTGCCTTTTTCGCACACTTCACTCGGCGCATAGATCACCCTTTCACTGACATTGTGAGTGGTTTTTGTGCCACCGTAGGCAAGTTGCATGACTATTTTAGAATCATTGCTGTGTACCAACTCGGTGAGCTTTTTGTATTCACCGATAAAGGAATCATTGTACATTCCCATCATGCCGGCATTTGGCTTCTCTTCTTCTACAATATTTGCATAGCCCGTTACAATTAGACCGACTTCCCCTTTAGCGAGTTCTTCGTAGATGCCGTATAGCTTATCCGTCATATGGCCCTCTTCTGTCGCCATATTTTCCCATGTAGCGCTTCGAATAAAGCGGTTTTTTAATGTCATGTTGCCAATACGGGTTTCTGCAAACAAAGTACTCAAGTTCAATCCTCTTAAAAATCGTTTTGTATTATTCATCAGCATTATAAAGGACAATCCTTAATCTGGATTAAGGTAGTGTCATATGCATCATGTAAAAATCAGTTTTAAAAGCGTGATTCCTGTTGCTCAATAGGGTTCTGGAAGACTCACACCGCCAGAGTGTCGTAGGGAAAAAATGTATAAGGAAAACCTACTGACACATTGTTGGGACATAACCGAGTTAGAGTTAATGGCCTAATGACGTCCTTTGTCATAAGCAAAAGTATCTCATACCAAGCAGTATTTACCTCAGTTATCAACTTTTTGATACACACTAAAACGCTGCTTCACGGGAAGAAGCGAGCATCAAGGCTGCTGGTTCTGGCAAAAAGGACATGTAACATTAGTGTGACTATAGTCAGTCTGGCTTGACACAACGTCCTTCTTTTTTTATCACTTCTCCCCCAAGCGCCTTACGTGCAACACTTATAAACGACTTCTCAATATAAACGTGAGATACATTTTCTCATGTCTGGTCTTGGATTTAAGTTATCGGTCAAAAGGCTTTAGATCCTTACTATACTGTCGCATCAGATACTTTTTCATAACTAAATCATTTTGGGATTGATCCCACTTGGCTAGGAAGTATCATCCAGTAAGGATTTAATCATGCTAAGTTACCTATCGGATTGGCATCACTACGTTTATGGCATACTCACCATTATGTTTTTTTTGGTGTACGTTCTCCATTTTCTCCCTGGCGGAAAGCTCGGACCGTTCAAGGCAATCCTCGAAACACAAACGGTCCTGATGCTTGTCCTGATCTTTGTTGCGGTGATAGCCGCACGCGTTGAGCAAACAGCTAAAATCGCTGAGAAACGTTGGGAAAAGGCCTCAGCCCTGATCAATAGGCAGGGATATCACGAGTTCAAACAGATCACCACTACCGAATCGATCTTTCGTGAATTGAGCGACGTCTTGTCCCGTACGGAGAAGGAGGTGTGGGCCACTGCGTTCCGTCCGGATACTCGGAAAGTACTTACTAGTTATTCTAGCGGAGCTGAACAGTGGTACGAGAATCTCAATCGGTGGACGGTTGCCAAATCGGGGCGGACATATTTGCGCCTAATCGGCTTGAACAATGATGAGACGCGTGAGTGGCTTCAGGAAGAGTGCACGAGTCATTCCAATATTAGCAATAAATTGTTCAAGGGAATCGAATGGGACCCCAGCATGCCAATTATCAATATGATTATTTTTGATGATGACGAGGTTTTTTTGATGTTCCGTTCGGATCCTGCCCTCATAGAGCAAACCATCCGCTATCGCATCAAAGGGCCGGAGATGGCCCATCTTGCGAAAGAGTGGTTTAAGGCCATGTGGGCGATAGCGAAAGACTGTAATGAGCTGTGACCAGCGAGATAAACAAGAGACTTATTAGAGGGTGAGTAGAATTTGAGAGACGTATGGAGTTGGAGAGATGACCTGGAAAACTGGTAACGTTGTGATGAAAAGAGGACGTCGTCAGAGCGTCCTCTCCGATGTATGAACTGGCAATATGGATACCTCCGGCTCCAAAAAATTCTGGCCTGACACCGTTAGAAGTTCATCAAATTCTCCAGCATGGCTTCCTGACTCCCAAACCAGAACCTAGCCTCGTCAGATCTGAACCCAACCTCCTCAGATAAAGTTCTTACTATAATTGAGCCATTTAAAGAAGCCCCGCCCCTTAGGCCTTTTTCAATAAAACCAATAGCTTCATCTGCAGAGAAAAAATGCTTGGGGGTATTCTCAAGGTGGATAGTACAACGTAAAAATTTCATTATGTTTCTTCCTATATATATAAAATTAAACCAATAATTAAGTTAACAAGTAATTACAGTGATTCCGGGATGGAATATTACTCTTTCCTGCTCTTATTTAAGCCTTGATCACATGCAGGACAAGTAATAAACATCAGTACCGTTAAATCATGAAGTGATTATTAATTGTTCAATCCAATATGTCTGTTCCCCAAAGAACAAAAGTACCATTTTCTAATCAATAATAATGAGCCATTACATTAGAACCTATATTTCGGTAATGACTTCAAAGCGTTGAAACAGTACCTTTCGATGAAAGTACCTATGCCCTTGTCATGCATTTCTGCTGATTTCGAAAAACAAATTGTTTTTCACGCTAATCATTTGAGACGTATCTTCTGTGTTGGGTTATTTCGCTCTATTTGCTGAGTGTCGCTGTAGGTATAGTCTAACTGGAACATTTCCTTGCAAAAGCAGCATTCAACGTCGATTTTGGCCTTGAATAAAGAGCCTCAAATTAACATTGCAGACACTTTACCCACGCTTTGGCGTCATGATCAACATGTATGATGAAATATGGATCATTGGTTTTCAACGTCTTTTCTCGGATCGTTAAACATCAGGTTGAGATTCTCAATTCTTGCCCCTAAAGCTTGAAGATCAGCAAGATAAATACACTCTCTCTGAATGATTATTTCACCTTTTTTTTCAAGACTTTTAAGTACTTCGTTGACTCTTGGCCGTGAAATACCAGTGATTAAACTAAGTTGATGTTGGGATATTTTAATGGTTGACATGCTGCCTTTGACCGATTTAACACGATTTGCAATATCTAATAATGCATAGACAGTTCGTATCTCTCGATCATAGAGTGATGAAATTTGAGCTTGCAACAGAATTTTTTGTATTTCCATGGCGCAATAATAAAGCCATTTATATACTTCATTGTTTGATTGAGCGAGTTTGAAAATTTTTTCCTTTGGAAAGGATACCAAAGACATACTTTCTATTTCTTCGACTGAAACAAATAATTTCATATCTTGTGCAATCGCAGAACCTCCGATCCAATCTCCTGGCCCAATCAACAAAGAGTTTACACCCTTTATTCCTTCAGAGCACAATCTGAAACTAGCGACGCCCTCTTGTACATAATACACAGCAGGTACAGAAGCCATCTGTCGTGTACAAATAAATTTGTCTACTCCATGTATAATGGATGATATTTCAACGAGTTGAGTTTTCAGTGAATGACTGATTTCACATGGCCATTGAATCTGATCGATTAGGACGTTCAAGCGAGAATCCTCAGATAGCTCCAACTCAAAATTACTATAGTTTATATTTTACGATTTCGGTGTATTATTTCTATAACATCAATAGTTCCAGCCAATACTGAAAAGTATGAATAAAGTCTAATACAGCCACACATATTGCCCCTATAATTCAAACATATGTTTAAAAGGATTTTAATATGTTTTTATACAAAGTCGTTATAGGTGTAAACAAACAGCTCAACAAATTAGTTACTATCCCTTTCCCGCAGTTGGAAACTGGGATAAACAGCGTTTCTAAGGCTGGCGCACTGCTATCGACAGCGGGTGCCCAAAAAGCCTTAATCGTGACAGATAAAATGTTGCACTCACTCGGGCTAACCAAATCACTGTGTGATTCATTAACCGCCAATAATATTGAGTTTGTTATCTTTGATCAGGTGACACCAGATCCGACCGTCGCGATTGTTGCAACGGGTGCTGACTTTTATAAAAAACACGGTTGTAATGCCATTGTCGCGATCGGAGGCGGCTCCCCCATCGATTGTGCCAAAATCATCGGGGCAAAAGTGGTCAAAGATCGTCCGGTCAGATCCCTCGCCGGAAAGCTAAAAATTCGTAAAAAACTCCCGACTTTTATGGCAATTCCAACAACGGCTGGTACTGGCTCAGAAGCAACTGTAGTTGCCGTTATTTCAGATCCGACGGCTCGAGAAAAATTCGCCATCATGGATCCGGTGTTACTTCCTGACTTCGCCATTATTGATCCCAAACTGATGACAGGCCTACCGAAAGGCATGACGGCTGCTACGGGAATGGATGCCTTAACGCACGCGGTTGAAGCCTATATTGGTACCTACAATAATTCACTCACCGATAACTATGCCAAGCAAGCAATAGCAATGATTTTTAAATACTTGCCAAGGGCCTATGAAGATGGACAAGATCTTGAGGCGCGCGAACAAATGTCTATCGCCTCATATGAGGCCGGTTGTGCGTTTACCCGTGCATTCGTTGGCTATGTCCATGCTATCGCACACCAACTCGGGGGGATGTACCACATTCCACATGGACTGGCGAACGCGGTTCTGCTCCCTAAGATATTGCATTTCTTGCAACCATATTGCGTGAAGCGCATGAATGAGCTGGCAGCAATTATCGGTCTAAGTGATGGTAAAGAGTTTATTGATGCTGTTATTAAGCTAAATCAACAGCTGAATATTCCAACCAACTTCCCTGAACTACAGGCCAGCGATATTCCGTTGATTGCCAAGCGTGCATTAAAAGAGGCCCATGGCACCTACCCGGTACCGGGCTACATGAACCAAAAACAATGTGAAAGTTTGTTGCAACAATTCCTTATTGAACAGTCGGAATCTGACAACGTCACGGCAGCCTAAAACAGCACTGCCATCAGCAGCTTTAGAATTTCACCTGCTGATGGCCTCTCGGTCGCTCCCCCCCCTCACTTAATTCAGCACCTGCTTGATCCCATCCACATAGGCTGAGTATTGTGATTACCTTGAACCATCAGTTTGTGTATGAGTCAGTACAAATCATGGTGCAGCTAAATCATAAGCCATACAAGAATGAGAAACAGATGGTGTTTTTGTTGACTATAATGATGCAAGTATCATTAACACTATTAATGCAGGTAATGATTGTATGACAGCAGAATTTGACTCGTTACTACCTGAACTTAAAGAGTTTTCAATACCAGATGTCCCGTTTAAGGTCGTTGACCCCACAGCGCTTCCCGAGCGTACCTGTGCTACTTTCAATGAGTTTATGACAAGCTCTTCAGTACCCGGCGCTTTTTGTGTGTACAGCCATGACTACTCGCGCTTTTGCAACCTTGTACGCAAAGGTGAGATTACCATACCCTAGCCCCTGGTAACTGATGAGAAAAGATATGTAAAGAGGTCGCATGGCGGCCTTTTTTATTGAAGGCAAAGACGCTGCATGTAAGCACAACGACTCTGTGCTCCGGAAGTTATGCAAATAGTGGGAAAGCGGTTAAAAATGATAACTGAATAAAAATGCCCTTTAGAGCCGTTGGCAGTGGTTATGGAGATTGATTTTTAATGAGTAAATATTAATTTGTGCGATATCTAGCACAATATTTAACGACGCTGACACGAAGTACAGCCTCGACAAGCAGAACGGGAGTGAGGATCTAAACGACTTCGCTGTACTTTGCAATACGCATTTTTAAGTGCGCGACGAGCTGAAAACCAATCATCTGGTTTTTCAAGTAGCAAGTACCCGTTAGAGCGTTTCACTAATTGTGTACGGTATTCATCGATAAAACGGCTATCAAAGTCAATTTCGAAATGATCTAACGCTTGCTCTATTGAAGTAAAACTAGCGATAGTTTGTTGAATATCGGTTTGGCTCATAATCTAAACTGATGAAGATGTTTCCACCAGTTTAGGAGAACATGGGTATTCAATCATTGATATAACACGTATTTAGCTCGATTTTTATCCTTTATCACCAACTCCACTCAAGCGAATTTTCTTCACATTTAAGTTCATTAGATGACGAAGTACATAGCGAAACATAACTTTTTTAATACCAGAAAGGTTGCTACCGTGGCTTGAGTAAAAATCTTCAGGTTGAGTGAATACACCGAAATCATCAGCAATACCGTCACTTTGTATATAAGTATCTTCTCCGTTCCACTCTATATCAGGAGTAGCCAAACATTTAGTCGCTATACCGAACCCAGAAAACGATTCATTTTGATTGGCAAAGCTGCTTTGAACTTGTTTTAGGTAATCTTTATCTATGATGTAACCTTCCAAGTTAACCCAACGCCCATCTTGATAAACTTCAACCCAACTATGGATAATACGCTCTGGTGCTAGCATAAATAAATAGTTGGGAATTGCCCCACGTTGTAATTCATTATAAATAGTAAAACCGTGGAATCGAGCAGATACACCTACGGCACGCAACAGAGCCATAAATAAGGTCCCTTTGGTATTACATTGTCCGTAGCCATCCTTTAAAACTTGGCTTGCAGATAGACAGTCACCCGCGTTATAACCAAAACGAATTTCATCACGTACATAATTGTAAATTGCACCAATGGCATCATATTGCGACAAGTTTTTCCATTTTCTTTGTTCAATCAAATTCTGTATTTGTGGATGATTGAAATCCAGCATTGAAGTGTCTAAAAGGTAATCTTTTGATAGCTCAGTCATGGGTAACCCCTTTTCAGTGAATATGTGAGGAGAATAGCCAATGCCCTAATACAAAACTTGAATAAACTGGCTAATCTTTTCGAAAAATAGCGTTAGCTTGCCGAATTGTCATACCGAAGGTCTTTCGAAAAGTACGGCTCAAATGTGCGCTATCGGAAAATCCTGCCAAATGAGCGGCATCTGTCGCTGAAGTACCATTTAATATCGCCTTTATTGCACATGTCATACGACACCAGAGCAAGTATGGTCGCCAAGGAACCCCTAACTCTTCGCTAAATAAGTGAAGAAAACGACTTTCCGATAAGGCAAGTTGTTGAGCCACGTCAGAAGCGCGCCAATTTTTAGGCTTGATACAATCGCCTTCTAGGCATTTATGTAATTCAAGCAACAATTTTTGAATTCGCTTGTCGGCAACCTTACTTTCATTAATAAGAGAGAATTGATTGGTAATCTCTAATTCATTGAATAATGGGGAAAGTAGTACTGTTAAGTCATCGACTTGATCAGAACTTTTGAAAGTTGATAAAGTTGCATTGAATGTCTTGAAAAACGCCGTGATCAATGTATGCAAAATATCTTGTTTTAGTCACATCACCGATTCTAAATGACACTCAATACTATGCAGCATGAGTAAATAGACAAATGAAAATACTCGTCGTCTTAAAGAGTTGCAGTCATAAAGGCGGTGTGAAGTCCATATCATCAACAAAGCCTTAGACCGGCGATGTGGTTTCTCTGACTGTGCCTGTTCAAGTACGGCTTTGCGCCACTTCAGGATCAAATTACCGTGTTTATCGACAGCCCTGTTAAAAAATTACTATACCCATTTCCACCTTCACATAGGCCTCATCAATTCACCAGAATGATGGCTTAAGGGTAATGCCTGCCGGATAAATTGAGTGTCATAGTGTTCGGAGTGATAACAGGAAAAAGTCATTACACACAATCATGAGCCAATTTGCGACAAAACCTAGTTTTGAGATTGAGATCATGAACTTCCACCAAATATGCACTAAAGTGAGTATGTGATTGCCAATTTCAGCATGGTCATAATCCGCCCCTGACAGAGGTCAAACGGGCAACCTAAAAGACAGTTTGTGACTATGAAAAGTATCCTGCATGTTTTTGATTAGGTCGATAAACCAACGGAGATTCTTGTGAATTAACTTAATATCTTAAACGATTGAGCAGGACATAAATTGTGATTTATAGGCTAAAGAAAGGATTAAAAACAATTCTAGAAAGAATAAATAACCAGTGAATAAGCTTGCTGTAGCCCAATAAACAACCTCATAGTAAGGACGTTTTATGATTGAACTGCTTGCATTTAGTACCGCTTTTGGTTTTGTGATCCTGATTGCTATGTTGGCACTAACACTAAAACGTGTAAGCCAACTATCCCCGTTGACCTCCAATAATGAGAACGACCAGCTAATCGAGTTGATTGAAAAGTCTCAACAGGAGGCAGCAAAAGGTCTAAGCGAACTCAGGAAAGAGTTTAGGGAAATTAACTTAGAAAACAGAACTGAAATCAACCAAATCCTTAAAGGCGTTCAAGACAGCCTAATCAAACTTCTTTCTGAAAGCTCCAACTCTCAGAAATCACAACTAGACTCCTTTTCCAAAGCCCTTAATGAACTATCAGAAAAACTAATCAACAACACCAACGAGTTTAGGGAGAGCATTACCAAGTCTCTTTACGATTCTGACCAGCTTTCCATCAAGAAACAGGATATGTTTATTGAAAAGACCAACAAGCATTTTTCTGAATTTAACAGCATGATAAAGACAGATTCCATAGAGAACCGCAAGGAGCAAAGTGAAGGCTTAAAGCACTTCAGCGATACCTTGCTCAAACGCATTTCCGAAAATGCAGATTCGCACAAAGCCCAATTGGATACATTTACCAAATCACTGGCTGAAATGTCAGAAAAGCTGATCAACAACTCTAACGAATTTAAAGTGAGTATAACCAAGTCTCTCCACGACTCAGACCAACTTTCCATCAAGAAACAGGATGAGTTTATTGAAAAAACCAGCAAGCATTTTGCTGGATTTAGTAACTTGATACAGGCAGGTTCCAAAGATAACCGTACGGAACAAAGTGAAAGCTTGAAACAATTCAGCGATACCATGCTCAAACGCATTTCCGAAAATGCAAATTCGCACAAAGCTCAATTAGATATATTTACCAAGTCACTAGCTGAATTGTCAGAAAAGCTAATTACCAGCAATAACGACTTCAGTGAAAAGATGGCTCAAGCCTTTAATGCCTCCGATGAGCAATCCATTCAGAAACAGGAGGCATTTATTACCAAAACCAACAGGCACTTTGCCGACTTTAATGAAGCGATCAAATCGGAAGCCAAGGACAATCGACAGGAATTGACTAATGGTCTGAAGACTTTTGGTAATACTTTCGATACTCGGGGAAAAGAGCTGCGCGAGCAATTACAGGTCAGCTTTACCGATCTAAACAAGCAGCAGACGGAAATCAACCGGCTATCCAATGAAGCAACCAATCAAATTAGACAAACTGTTGAGAAGCAACTTAAGACCCTAAAGGATGACAATACCGCGCAACTGGGTGAAATGCGCAAGACCGTAGATGAGAAGCTTCAAAGTACGTTGGAGAAGCGACTGGGTGAATCCTTCAAGCAGGTTAGTGAACGCTTGGAAATGGTACACAAGGGCTTGGGAGAAATGCAAAACCTAGCCTCGGGGGTGGGTGATCTCCAAAAGGTACTCTCCAATGTCAAGACCCGTGGCACTCTGGGTGAATACCAGTTAGGAAATATCCTGGAACAACTGCTGACCACCTCTCAATACGCAGTTAATGTGGCGACGAAGAAAGGTAGCCAGGCTCATGTTGAGTACGCCATCAAATTGCCAGGTAAGGAAGAGCATGAAGAAGTCTGGATTCCGATTGACTCGAAGTTCCCTCTTGAGGACTACAATCGCTTGATCGATGCTTACGAGGAGGGTGACCCTAAAGAAATCAGTAATATCCAAAAGAAGCTCATGCGTACAATTGAGCTTTTTGCCAAGGATATCAGTACCAAATATATCGATCCGCCTCACACTACCGATTTCGGCATTATGTTTTTACCTGTAGAAGGACTATTTGGTGAGGTGGCCAGACACCCTGCTCTGATAGAAAAGTTACAACGCACTTACCGTATCGCCATTACGGGGCCAACCACATTGTCGGCCTTCCTCAATAGCCTCCAAATGGGCTATCGAACGTTGGCCATTCAGAAGCGCAGCAGTGAAGTATGGCAGGTGTTATCAGCGGTGAAGACTGAGTTCGAGAAGTTTTCTGATCAGCTAACCAAAGTCCACAAACAGATGGATATTGCCACAAACTCGATTGCGACCCTAAAAAGCACCAGGACAAACGCTATGCTGCGAAAATTGGCATCGGTCGAAGTGATGGAGCCTCTGGATGCTGAGAAAGTGTTGGAACTGCCTATTGGCACAGCCCAGATTGAAGAAGAATCCATCAGCTAAATCATGTGTGGGAATTCAGGCCCGATCTGACAGTTACCGACTAATCCGGATGTGACTGTCAGATCTAAATATGAATTGGCTCTACAGAAAGATCACAATGTTTTCCGCTACCGTCCTCCCCTTCACAAACAGCTAGGTGTTTACACCTTCTGAAYCGCCCCGGGTTTCATAGACAACCTGCGGTTTAAACCCTCCAAATATCCAGATCAGCTAGCTCCTAGCTGTTTTGCAATTGTCTCCATTCTTGTTCTAAACGTATTCACGAAAGCGTTCAGATTAGTCGCGAAGAACTGTTTGATTAGGATCCTTTTTTCTAGATTTCTTACATCATTTATTGGCAGGCTGACTCCAACTGTTCGAAAACCTCTTGATATAGTCCATTCGGTTCCTTCTGGAAGCTCAGAGAGTATTTGCTCCTTCTCTTTTTCCAAAATTTCATATGCCATTTCTCCAAAATCATTATTGGCAAGTCTGAAATAAATACCAACGTTCCTCTTGCTGCCTTCGAAGTAGACGTTGATCCATGCACTGGAGCGATTAGGAGGCAAATCGAACCATAAACTCTGGGCCTTTGGGGGTGAAGGTGTTCGTTGTGTTACATCATCGAGTTTTAGATCGTTGAGAAATTCCGTCCAAAACTCCCGATAGAAACTATCTTCAACGACTTCTTGATCGCTTAGTTCATCAGAGGCTTGTATTCGGATTTCAGGACTGGCCAGCTCAATCACAGTCCTATTGATGATAACGGTCTTAGCCAATACTCGCGGTTGAACAAGGACATTACGCTGTGGTGTCTCATAGACACCAACTTCGATAAGACCAAAACTGAATTGAAGATGGCCAACGTCATCTAGAAACTGAGCAATTGCCCCCGCGCCCTCTCTAATACCATCACCAACAATGAGCAGCATGAACTGTCCGTTTCTGAGACTGCGAGAAACGCCATCCACGAACTCGGACTCGTCAGTCTCAGGGTACAGTGTTTTGACCAAGTTATATAAGGCGTTACCGGTTTCTAACCGCCTCCTCGACACCTGCTTCTGAAGCTCCTCGTAGTCCCACCGATTCAGTTCCTTTGCATAATCTAAGATTTGACTAATCACTTTCCTGCGTGCTTCTGGATTCCGCCACAGCTTGGCTTCTAATATTACCAACTTCCCTTCTGGAGTGGCATAGAGTACGTCAAGAGGCCCTGCGGGTGTGTTTAGCTCAGTGCAGATAGGAACGAGCCTATGATAAGCAGAGTCAATTTCACGAGCTGGAATACTATCAGGATTCAAGAAGAGGAGGTTTTGCAGCCACTCTTCATTGTAGCTAAAGCCCACATCCTTGCCAGAAAATGATACTCTTTTTAAAGCTCTCGCCTCACCATCGTTGCTAACAATGAAAGGTGCTGAAAACTGACCATGACCCATAAACAAACTCCCTTTGTTTAATTATCTGCTGTTGTTATCCTTCATTAGAATTATCAAAAGGCTCATGCTTGGAATCATCTGAAATACGGTTTTTAGACTTACGGCCACGCATGCACTTATAAGTAGCGCTTTCCACCATAGGCTTATCAACAATGGCCCATTATCTGTTAGCAATGCCAGCTCTAGCAGAGAACTTCTCCCACTATTCATCAATACGGAATTTGTACTCCTTGTTGACAGTGAAGAGTGATGCCCGATCGCTTATAAATACCTTTGAATAACAAAAGTATAGAAAAAAGAATGCCATTTACCATCTTAAGTAAATAGTTTTACGAAATTTTCAGCTCAGTGGCAGATTGGATGGAAGCAGGACTACTTACCGAGGTAGAATTACAGGAGTTCCGACAACCAAGCATAGAGGCCAAAGTACATGGCTTATTCATGTACTTGCTTGCGACAGATATCACATGCCAAGTCGATATAGACTAAACACTATAACGATAAATGGGGAAAGAGAGACACAATCTCTCAGTGGGTGGGAAAGAAGGTTTTGTCGCAAAGTTATGAATAAGCAGAAGTGTATTGATTTTCAGATACAATTAGGCTGCCAGCGCGTAAAATTCATCCCAAACAGATAAGCCTTCAGGGTTGTCGAGCTGTCCGTTTTTAATCATCGTCCACAGTTCTACGCCAGCGAGTGTGGCCTTTGCTCCTTCGTCTGATTTCCATCCTAAACATTGGTGCATTTTACCTTTCACTCTGCGGTGGCTTTGCTCGACCAGGTTGTTCAAATACTTAACTTGAAGCACTTCAATAAGGTTGAGCATCCTCCCCATCAACCAGAGTTGGACGTTGATATTATGTAGCGCTAACGCATTCGCTCCACTCTTATCGATCACTACCTTTTCAGGTAAGCCGTTATGGCCTATTGCTTTATTGAAGAAGGCGCGAGCTGCTTTCTCGTCTCGGTGATCGCACAGTAAAAAATCAATGACATTGCCGTACTTATCAACGGCCCGGTAATAATACTTCCATTGACCTTTGACGTTAATGTATGTCTCGTCCATCCGCCACGAAGGGGCGACAGGCTTCTTTCTTCGACGAGCCTGATGCTCCAATAAAGGGGCGTATTTGATGACCCACCGATTGATGGTTGAGTGATCAACATGGATACCACGTTCAACCATGACCTCTTCGATTTCACGATAACTCAGTTTATAAGCAAGGTAATAGCGAACAGTCAGGAGAATGATTTCTGAAGGGAAGTGCCGGGCTGAAAAATGGATGGTCATGCGATTACATTGAGTGGAAAGCTTCGTTGATCATAACTCATAGAGTGACTTTGCGACATATATGAACCATCCCTATTTGCACGTTAATTTTTAGTGATGTTGGTATAGATCTAAGTTGCAGTCATATATTCGGCATCTAAGTTAAACTTGTGCCCTGATGTAAATCCGCACTCTTCTACCTCATCAAAACCATGGCCTCTAAGGGCCGCGTCGCAAAACAGGTTTTAGAAGAGCAGGTATGACCTATTTTTCATCATCTAAAATTAACTCACGCAAACTTGTTGAAATGCTTACTGTTAAGTTGATGTTAAGCTACTCAATATTGTGTATTAGGCAGCCACCTTTTGATTGTTGAAATCAAACTCATTTCCTGTACTCAGAATTGACCATATGATCCTGGCATTCTTATTCGCCAATGCAACAGCGGCTTTATTAAAGCTAAGCGTACATTTCTTCTCTGTTAACCAGCGGCCATATTCGTTGTCCAGGTTTTTACACTTCGACAAGGCTGCTCTGGCACCGTGAATAAGTAATGTTCGCAAGTATCTATCTCCTCGCTTGCTAATACCCAACAGAATCTGCTTGTCTCCGCTAGAATGCTGTCTTGGTACCAGGCCTAGCCATGCGGACATGTGCCTGCCATTCTTAAATACTGCTGGATTTGGAACCGCAGAGATCATTGCTGTTGCTGTTAATTCACCAACACCGGGTATTTTCATAATTCGGCGACAGTCTTCATTTTGCCTACAGATCTGTTGTACTTTTTTTCCTAAATTTTTCAACTTACCTTCAATTTCGACTAGCTCGTTGTAGAGGTCATTCATAAACTCACGAGATGCTACAGTCAGCTCATTATTTTCATTGGAAATAATGGAACATAATTCGRTTTTTACCTTTGATGCCCCTGTTGGAATAGTAATCCCGTACTCCAAATTGAGCCCTCTTATTTCGTTAATCAATGCCGTTCTRTTTTTAACTAACCGGCTTCTAATTCGATGTAGAGACTGTATATCTTGTTGTTCAACTTGCTTGATTGGTACGAAATTCATTGATGGCCTACTGGCTGCCTCTGTTATGGCCTCAGCATCGTTAGCATCATTTTTGTTTGTTTTAACAAACGGTTTTACAAACTGAGGGCTAATGAGTTTAACTATATGACCATACCGTTGGAAAACCCTGGCCCAATAATTGGCTCCTCCACAAGATTCCATGACGATCGTACATGGTGGTAAGTTGGCGATATATTCAGCCAACTCACCTCTTGATAGTCGTTTTTTTTAAAACGGTTTTGCCATTAGAATCAACACCATGCAGTTGAAAAACATTCTTTGCAATATCAATACCAAGTAAGTTAATGATCATCACTCTATCTCCCACTCATCAATGACTGATTTGATTTTCACCATAATCATAGCCTCGCGGTAGATTATGGAGTGGGATGGTTCATTACATTAAAACCATAATTGATGGTATATACCCAATCAACTTGAAGATGCAGACTTGAGTACCTGAAAGTTATCATTAAGTCGAGACGTCAATGAGCCTGCGATCTCTGGAAGAGTGACAGTAAAAAATTGGTCTATAGCTTCCTTGAAGTCACGTTTACTTTTGAAGTAAACGTTATTCCTCGACTTTTCGTTCATCACTTTCCAAAGTCGTTCTATCGGATTAAGGTTCGGACTGTAAGGCGGAAGATAATGAAGCT
>NZ_JAKJSP010000003.1:0-35913 GCF_050337085.1 Photobacterium sagamiensis
ATAACAATCTCAGCATTCGGAAAATGATCTATAACAATCTCAGCATTCGGAAAATGATCTTCTAATGTCTGGTACACCGCATTGGTGTCATACATTTTGTCGGCACTTACGTGCTCGACATCCGTAATGATGGACTGACATAACGCCCCGACAACCTGATCATCCATGGTGTTTTTATCAGTGAGGACTCCGCTTTGAATAAAGTGAGCCTCATCAACAGCGAAATGCGCCTTTCGCCAGCTACGTTTTGCATTGACCCTGTGTTTTTCCTGGTGCCACTCATCCATACCAAACCGCTTGAGCCCCGTTGAATCAATGGCTATCGCTGTCATTATGTTTGTAAGGCATGTGTTAAATAGCTACCGGAATGAAAGGCTGGTTATGATAACTGAACTCAGTGTTAATGGAATCATTGAGTATTATCTGAGCGCTTCAACAAAGCCTTAGATTATTGAAATATGGATTTTTCAATCACATTTATGGGAATTATTTCACAATTTTTGATACCAAGCTAATCATCAAAAAAGGCTTTTTTTATGTATGTAAATATAGCGCAATCGTACCGAATTGGTGGTAGCGCCTTATGTCAAATTGGTGCTGTTGTTCATGTTGATGCTCATAGAGAAAGAATTTTACTGATGATTAAAAAAATACTGCTGGGCTTCCTGGCTATTATATTGATTTTACTGGCTGTCAGCTGGGCGGTGGGTTCGGCGGCGTTCTTTGACCGCGCGGTGCCGACTGAATCGAAAGCCTTACCGCGACCGATTGCGCCGACACCCCTTACCGCACCGTCATCCGATAGTCAGACTGTCGCTGTAGACAAGCAAATTCTATTCGGTGATTTGCATGTGCATACCAGTTTTTCAATCGACGCGGCGTTAACCGATACACCGGCGGCAAAGGGCACATCCTATACAAGCCCAGGGGATGCCTGTGATTTTGCTCGCTACTGTTCGGCACTAGACTTTTGGAGCATCAATGATCACGCAGAGAGTCTGACGAAATGGCAGTGGGATGTAACCAAAGACGCTGTGCGCAATTGTGATGCAGCTACCGATCCGACTAACCCAGATATGGTTTCATTCCTTGGCTGGGAATGGAGCAACGGTGCAGAAGGTCTTGGTCCGAAAAGTCACTACGGTCACAAGAATGTCATGTTCAAGGATACAGCAGAAGATCTAGTACCTACCAGACCGATTGCTGCCGATAATATTCACCGCACTCCAAGCAAGCTGCCAGCGCCTATACGTGGCCTAGCATGGCTGGCGATGAGTAACCTGAACCTAAATGGCTATCAAGCACTGGCAAGACAGATTCAGGATCTATCTGAAACGGAAGATTGTGCAAATGGCGATGTTAGAGATCTGCCAGCAGACTGCTACGAATTGGCCTCTACACCCAACGATTTATTTAAAAAGCTAGATCAGTGGGACTTTGAGGCTATTGTTATTCCACACGGTTTAGCATGGGGTAATACCAACCCAGCGGGCTCTGATTTCAATAATCAGATGGACCAACTCAATGACAAGTATCAGCGTCTAGTAGAGGTTTATTCGGGACATGGCAACTCAGAAGTATTCAGTGATATAAATTCACCTACGGCTGACGAAACCATCTGCCCCGTACCTTCTAATGGCTACATTCCCTGCTGCTGGCAATCCGGTGAAATTATTCGCCAGCGCTGTGAGGGCAACGGCAATAGCGATGAAGACTGTGATCAGCGTGCGGTAGAAACCCGCGAAATGTACATGGCCAACCGTGGAGTTCACAGCCAGTTCAGTAAGTCGCACGATGTAGTGCCGGACACCACACCGGATGATTGGGGTCAGTGCGACCAGTTAGTCGGCGAGTTCCAGTCAGCGTTTTATTATCGCCCCAAGCAATCGGCGCAATACATGCTGACTCTGGGTGAACCTGCTAAAGACGGCGAGAAGGCCAAGCGTTTCCGCCCTGGTATTATCGCCTCAAGCGATACTCATGCGGGACGTCCAGGCATGAGCTACAAAGAGCAGCAGCGCGTTCTCTTTACCGATGTCAAAGAACATATCAATGCTCCCAAGCTTGAGTCAGCATATGATCCTGAAATGGCAGCGCGTCAGGACCAGCCGGTAGAGCCGAGTGCTTTAAGCCTGTTCCCGGACTCAGAAGATCTGTCCAACGCCTTTTACGTCACCGGCGGCCTAGTTGCCGTGAACAGTGAAGGTCGCTCTCGCGACGCCATCTGGGATGCTCTGTATCGCCGTGAGGTCTACGGCACTTCCGGACCGCGTATTGGTTTGTGGTTTGACATGATCGACGGCGAGGGCAACAAGCACGCTATGGGTAGTGAAGTCAGCACCGACATCGCACCGCGTTTCAGCATCAAAGGCGTGGGTTCTATTAAACAAAAGCCTGGTTGTCCAGACTACGCAACTGAGGCGCTTGGCGCTGACCGTGTGGATAGCCTATGTCGCGGTGAGTGTTATAACCCATCCAATGAGTCATACGATATCGAGCGCATCGAAGTGGTTCGCATACTGCCACGTCAACCTGGCGACGGCAGCACCGAGGATCTGATTCAGGACCCGTGGCGCACATTTGAATGTGAACCGGGCAAGGGCAGCTGCGAAGTCGAATTTACCGATGAAGAATTCGTCAGCGGCAGCCGCGAGATAGTGTATTACGCTCGCGTGATTCAGGAAGCGACCGATACCATTCAGGGTGATCCACTTGGCTGTGAGTACGATGAAAATGGTCAGTGTGTGAAAACCAATATCTGCATGGGTGGCGGTTCTGAAGAGGATTGTATTTCACCAGCCGAGCATCGCGCCTGGTCATCCCCGATTTATCTGATGCCTAAATAAGCGCACAACCAGCGGGGTTAACAAGCATTAGGCTGTTAACCTCGCTCATTTGGTACAACGTGGAACCCTAGTAAATGCAGTTAAATTGTATCCGCAAGCCCTATGGGCATTTTATCTTGATTGGCGCTTTGCTGTTCGGTGGTCAGCAACTCACCACCACGGAGCTAATCCAAACCGTGAGTCGGCCCTCGCCGCAGCGTATTACCGAGCTGCGTGACGATTGGCTGAGCAGCACCGGCAAGGTGCCATCCGAGCAGCAGCTAGCGCAGTTGGTGCAAACAGAAATCGACAAGGAGATCATGTATAGCGAAGCGTTTAAGCGTGAGTTTCATTTAACAAATAGCGTTGTACGTCTGCGACTAATTCGCGATATGCGCTTTCTTGATTCTGAAAGTAAGGCTGATGACGATGAATTGGTCAAGACAGCTATACAGATGAACCTGCATGAGAATGATCTGGTTATCCGTGGCCTAATGATTCAGTTGATAGAAGAGCTTGCCTACAGTTCAATGAACATCCCCGAACCTCAAGAGCAAGAATTGCTAGCGATGTATGAACAACGCGCCAGCGAGTTTATGATGCCGCCGTTGGTGGGTTTTAGCCATATCTTTGTCAGTAACGACCGCAATCAGCAGCCAGTAGAGCGAGCACAGCAATTGCTGGCGCAAGAATTGCTCACACCAGACGCTAGTGATCCGTTCCGAAACGGGCTGAAATTTTCGATGTCGAATCAGCGGTTAATTGAACGTTACTTTGGTGGCGTATTTGCTAAACAGTTAATGACACTGGCAGCAGAGCAGCATTTGGTCGACGATCAGTCACCACAATGGCTTGGACCAGTGAGTTCTAGTTATGGTGAACACCTTGTATTAATCGACGCCTATACCTCGCCCAAACAAAGATCCTTTGCCAATGTGCGCAGCAAATTGCTGACCGATTGGCGTCGTCAGAAAGAACAGGCTGCTTTAGATGCGATGATGGTTAAATTGCGTAAAGAATATGAGGTTGAATCATAATGCGTATAGTTTTGTTATTTTGCTTGCTGATGGTGTCACAGCTGGCTACCGCACATGAATTAGCACCTTCACTGCTGCGTCTGGTTGAGCAGGCCGACCATAGTTTTCAGGTAAAGTGGAAAACGCCGATAAAAGTTAGAGGCAATAACTTGCCCCCGAAACCGATATTGCCGAATCATTGTAAACCACTAGCCGCTGCTGAACATGGACAAGAGGGCACTGCTAGAATCATGACTTGGCCGATGCGCTGTGAGAAGCCATTAGCAGGCTCAATATTGCAAGTGAAGGGCATGGCTGGTAGTGGCACAGCAACGCTAGTTAAAGTTGATTGGCTTGATGGCAATCGCATTCAACAGCTGTTGAATGTCAACAAGGATGCGTTGGTGGTACCCGAGAGGCAGAGCTGGCAGCAAGTCGCCGGCGAGTATACGGTACTGGGTGTAGAGCATATCTGGCTGGGTATCGATCACTTGTTGTTCGTATTGGCTCTGCTGTTATTGGTAAGCAACAGTCGACGTTTATTATGGACTATTACTTCGTTTACTGTAGGTCACAGTATTACCCTATCGCTGGTGAGTCTGGGCTATATCGATTTTCCGATTTCTCTGGTGGAATTTACTATCGCCCTCAGTATTTTGGTGCTGGCGATTGAGCTCAGCAGCAGCCGCGATCCCGCGCAGTTATCCGATCGCTGGATTCCCAGCCACAGCTGGTTGGTAGCGATTGGTTTTGGCTTGCTACATGGTATGGGCTTTGCCGCTGTTCTTAGCGAGATCGGATTGCCGGCAGGTGATATTCCAATGGCCTTGCTGACTTTTAACGTGGGGATCGAAATTGGGCAGATTATCTTCGTAGTGAGCTGCTTAGTGTTAATGGCTAGCGCGATGCGTTGGCTACCATCTATGACCCGGCAAGCACGTTGGGGCTGTATCTATGTGATCGGTTCGCTGTCGGCGTTTTGGTGTATCGAGCGGGGCTTGTCCGTGTTTAGCTGAACCCCGTGTCAGCGCCYATTGAAGAAGCCCGCTTACTGCGGGCTTGTTATTTTTGGCGGGTGGAAGGCAACATGAGCAATTTTCTTTACAAAATGAGCCAATCAAACAAACCCACAAGTTTTTCAAACTAAACATTAATTCAAGAGAACATTTAACATGCAAAAGAAAATTATACTCGGTGGTTAGGTTGCTTTTTTAGCGTTGGCGATTACAAATGGGATCACGTTAAATCGAGTGTTTACATTGGAGAACAACGCGGTTGTCATGACGAACGAAGAATTTTCAGATCGTCTAATGGACAATCGAAAAAGTATTGTAAAATCACTTGATAAGTATAGTTTCGAACAGAAGCAGCTTGCCAAAAAAGAAGCAATGGATAGTGTTGCAGAATACTCCGATGCGTTATATCAAGATAAGAACGATCCGGTAATGGGTAATCCAAATGGCAAGCATGTGGTTGTTGAGTTTATTGATTACAATTGCAGGTACTGTAAAAAACTCGCACCCACACTAGAACGATTTATTCAACTCGATCCCGAAGCTAAAGTGATTGTAAAAGAATATCCGATTTTCAATAATCAACCAACTTCACAATATTCGGCTTTAATGGGAACAGCTTTGTTTTACTACGACCAAGCAAAATATAGCAAGTTTCACCATGCCGTCATTACTCAACCTAAGATCACAAAAGAATCAGTGGAAGAAGTATTATTTTCACTTGGTATAGAAAAAATCAATCTAAAACCGCACTTAGAAAAAGCAAGAGATCACATCAAAAAAACACGTACTCTTGGGGTGCAACTAAAAGTTAAGGGTACTCCGACTGTTTTTGTTGGCGTAGAACGAATGAACGGAGGGTTTACAGCCGAAGATCTCATTAAGATGTTTAACTAGGTTACGATGATAAATAAGCGTCTATTTAAAGGGCGCTTGTTTACACTAAGTATCTGATCTGGTTTTCATTATCTAGTAAATTTAGTTGCATTAAACGGCTCCAGCTTGCGACAGAGCCGAAATTTCCGAGGATAGATTAAGAATTAGATATTGTATTTTGACAGAGGCGAATGGCAATAAAAAAGAAACCACTCTTCGCTTATGGATGTAAGGAAACGAAGAATGGTTATACTCCACGCCCATAAAAAAAGGCAGCATAAAAATATGCTGCCTAAGCCTAATCGGGGGTTTCAATGTAACTTCAACTGACCGTCTCCCCAAGTTACATATAGTGTTGGCTTAAAAATGTACCCTACATAACAGTTGCATCAAGGATTCATGCTATAGGTCTACTTTCTAACATCTTAGACTTAAACGCTATTGCGATAATTCACAATCAATAGGGCGTTTATGTTTAATGAGCTGCTCGTCACCATTACACGTACAAATTGCATTGTTTGGTCTTAGCTGAAGAACATCTGCGATATTGGCTAGAACGTCCATTCGACCTGTTTTCTCAGCAGCTTTCAGTATCAGCTCGAGACCGGTTTTAGATTTGCTTCCCACTGTAATCTCCAGACATAAAAAAAGCGCCACTAAGGCGCTAAAAATAAGGCAGTAAATAGGATTTTGCTTATTTAACAGAAGCAATTGCTTCCATAGCTTTTGCTTCAACATCAGCGTCAAAAGCGCCTTCGTGAGCAAAAACAACGACACCTTTTGCATCAAGAACTGCGATTAGAGCGCTTTTCTTTTCCATACCCAATTCTTTAGCGACAACGCCTTTAGAATCTAAGATGTAAGAGTTTTCTGGATCGCCCTTACCAGCTTTTTTGAATTCAGCTTTAATGAACATGCTAGCGCCCATAGGAGCATCTTTAGCATTGATGATGTGAACTTTACGAATACCGCCGGCTTCAGAGATTTTGGTGGTTAGGTCGTTATGAATTTCGTTAGCTTCTGGATGACCAGCATTAGCAACGAAGTAAGTTGCCTTTCCTTCAAGAACATCAGTGCCCCAAGCTTCAAATGAACCAGACTCAGTAGCTACACCACCTTTGATGATTTCAAATTCTGGAAGAGCTTGACCTACGATAACGTTAGACATGATTGTTTCCCTTTATGTTTTTAGCTAGTAATTTGTTGAGATAGATATTGCTATCATTTTGGTTCAAAAAACTAGAGGTAGAGCATGTTTGTAAAATAGATGAAGGGGTTTGTTAAATATCGTAATTAAACCGATTGATTGTGAGTGTTTGACGACGAGCTTGATGCCTTCTTCGGTGATTTCAAAATCAGTGAAGTCTACAGGGGCAACATTTTCTGGACTCTCAACGTGTTGTGCGCCTAATCCACCAGCTCAACAATTACGATATTTAACAACCATCATCCCCTATTTGTTTAATGTGCCAATGGTCTCATTTCATTAAATTTCCATGAGGTAACTTGTCCGAAAATACACTAGCGAGACGTTTTCAATGAAACCTGCGGATAAGAAATACTTAATCGGTTTAGACTTTGGTTCCGACTCTGTGCGGGCTGTAATCGTCAGCGCACAAAACGGCAAAGAGAAGGGCAGCGGTACTGCTTTCTACAAACAATGGATGGAAGGTTTGTTTTCAGATCCTTCTAAATCTAAATTCCGTCAGCACCCGTCTGACTACATCAATGCAATGACCAAAGCGATTAAAGACGCTATCGCTGATTCTGAAGAGGGTATTGCTGCGAAAATCGTAGGTATTGGCGTAGATACAACGGGTTCTACTCCTGCACCGGTTGACAAGAACGGCGAAATCCTAGCGCTTAAGCCTGAATTCTGGGAAAACCCAAATGCGATGTTCGTACTTTGGAAAGATCATACTTCTGTAGAAGTAGCAGACCGCATTAACAAGCTAGCGGCTTCTGAAGAGTTCGAAGATTACACTAAGTATATTGGTGGCATTTACTCATCTGAATGGTACTGGTCAAAAGCTGCTTACATTGCAGAGCAAGATAGCTCTATTCATGAAGCTGTTCACTCATGGGTTGAGCTTTGTGACTGGATTCCGGCATTGCTTTCCGACACTACTCACCCTAATAAAATTAAGCGCGGTATCTGTGGCGCAGGTCATAAAGCATTGTGGCATGAATCATGGGGCGGCCTGCCTTCTCAAGACTTTCTAGCTGCTATCTCTCCAACACTAGAAGGCATGCGTGAGAAATACTCAAAGACTGTTTATGCCTCTGACTCTACTGCTGGGAACTTAACAAAAGAGTGGGCAGATCGTCTTGGTCTTAATGAAGGCATTGCTATTGCTGTAGGCGAGTTTGACTGTCACATGGGCGCTGTTGGTGCTGGTGCTGGCGCAAACGATCTAGTTAAAGTAGTTGGCACATCTACTTGTGACATTCTAATGGTTGATGCTGAAGAGCTTGGCAATCAAACAATCAACGGTATTTGTGGTCAAGTAAACGGAAGTGCATTGCCTGGCCTTGTTGCGCTAGAAGCCGGTCAGTCTGCATTCGGTGATATCTACGCATGGTACAAGCGTCTTCTATCTTGGCCTTTGAAAGAGTGGGCTGCACAGAACCCAGATGATAAGCAGGTAACTCGCGATATCGAAGAGAACATTTTCCCAATGCTTTCTTCTGCTGTTAACTACCGCGACAATAGCATGGGCGCACTTTCAGTTGATTGGCATAATGGTCGTCGTACACCAAATGCTAACCAGCGTTTAACTGGCGCTATTACCAATCTAAATCTTGGCTCTGATGCGCCTGAAGTATTCCACTCTCTTGTTGAATCTACAGCGTTTGGCGCAAAGTCTATCTGTGATTGCTTTGTATCTCAGGGCGTTAATATTAAACGTGTAATTGCGATTGGCGGCATCTCTAAGAAATCACCGCTTGTAATGCAGACATGTAGTGACGCACTTAACCTAGATATTTCTGTTGTCGAGTCAGAGCAATGCTGTGCTATTGGCGCTGCAATCTTTGCCGCTGTAGCTGCTGGTCTATTCAAAACGACTGAAGAAGCTCAGGCAATCATGTCTAGCCCTGTTTGTCAGATTTATCGCCCTCGAGCAAAAGAGTCTGCTGTATACCAGCAACGCTTTGAAGCTTATCAAAATCTTGGTCAGGCAATTGAGACGCTTATTATGTCCGGCGTTAAGGGCGAGATGTAATGAGCAATTTAGCCCAGCTACGCAAAGACGTTTATGAAGCTAATATGGCGCTTCAAGAATACAACCTGATTACTTTCACATGGGGCAATGTCTCTGGTATCGATCGTGAACAAGGGCTTGTTGTTATCAAGCCTAGTGGCGTTCCATATGAAGAGCTAAGCCCTGAAAATATGGTTGTGGTTAATCTAGAGGGCGAAGTAGTAGAGGGAGACATGAACCCGTCTTCTGATACAGCTACTCACGTACAGCTATACCGTACATACAAAGACATGGCTGGTGTCGTTCACACTCATTCCCCGTATGCGACATCTTGGGCGCAAGCAGGTCGTGCGATTCCTGCTTTGGGTACCACGCACGCTGATTACTTCTATGGAGACATCCCTTGCACTCGCGCTTTAACAAACGAAGAGCTACAAGGTCAGTACGAGCTAAATACGGGGTTAGTAATCGAAGAGGCTATTGGTTCAGCAGACCCGATGGCGATACCGGGCATTATTGTGAAGGAACATGCGCCATTCACATGGGGAACGTCTCCGAAGAACGCGGTTCACAATGCAGTTGTCTTGGAAGAAGTGGCGAAGATGGCCTACCAGACAATTCAAATCAACAAAGAAGTAGCCCAGTTGAATTCTGGTCTATTGGATAAGCATTACCTACGTAAGCACGGCAAAGATGCATACTACGGTCAGAAGAAGTAAGGAATAACAATGAAAGCATTTAATAAAAAAGTATGGTTCGTAACAGGCTCTCAGCATCTTTACGGCGCGAAAGTTCTAGAAGAAGTAGCGCACCACTCAGAAGTAATGGTTGGTGGTCTAAATAAGTCAGAAGCAATCTCTACTGGGTTTGTTAACAAAGGCACAGCTAAGACAGCGGAAGAGATTCTAGCTGTATGTCAGGCGGCAAATAACGATCCTGAATGTGCTGGTCTTGTATTGTGGATGCACACGTTCTCGCCAGCAAAAATGTGGATTGCCGGCCTTAGCCAGCTTAATAAGCCATTTACTCATCTTCACACTCAGTTCAATGCCGGTCTTCCTTGGAATGAAATCGACATGAACTTCATGAATACTAACCAGAGCGCACACGGTTGTCGTGAGTTTGGTTTCATCGGTACTGCGATGAACCTAGAGCGTAAAGTGATCGTAGGTCACTGGGAAGATGAGGGTGTACACGCAGAGCTTGATACNTGGTGTCGTGCTGCTCAAGGTCTTGCTGAGTCACGCACTCTAAAGGTTGCTCGCTTCGGTGACAACATGCGTAACGTTGCGGTAACTGATGGCAACAARGTANCTGCTCAAATCAAGTTTGGTTTTGAAGTTCACGCATACGGTCTAGGTGAACTAGCTGCGACAGTAGACATCGTTAAAGATGAAGATGTGGAAGCACTCGTTAAGACGTATCACGAGCAGTATGACGTTGTTTACGGGATGAATGCAGACAAAGAYGAGACTGATCGCTTGCTACGCACAGAAGCGCGTCTAGAGCTTGGTATGGAAATGTTCTTGAAGAGCAAAGGATGCATGGCATTYGCTAACACTTTYGARGACTTAACCGGTCTAACCAACTTGCCTGGTCTAGCTACTCAACGCTTGATGGAGAAGGGTTACGGTTACGGTGGCGAGGGTGATTGGAAAACTGCTGCAACGACTCGTATTCTTAAGGTTATGGCAACTGGTCTAGCTGGTGGCACTTCATTCATGGAAGATTACACTTATAACTTTGGCGCTGTAGACCAAGTTCTAGGTGCACACATGCTAGAAGTATGTCCAACTATCGCCAAGAACAAGCCGACTATCGAGATTCACCGTCACACTATCGGCTGTAACTGCCTAGTACCTCGCATGATCTTCACCGGTCAAGAAGGTCATGGTCTTAATTTATCTCTAATCGACTTGGGTCCACGTTTCCGCATGATCGTGAATTCAGTTGATAGCGTAACGCCAGAAGCAGAGATGCCAAATCTACCGGTTGCAAGCACTCTATGGGAACCACTACCGAATCTTAAAGTCGCTGCAGGCGCTTGGATTTATGCTGGTGGTGCTCACCACACTGTTTATTCACAGGCAGTAACAGAAGAGATGCTTTACGACTTCGCTGAAATGGTTGACGTTGAGTACGTGCAGATTGATGAAGATACTAAGATTCCAGCATTCAAGCAGGAACTACGTCATAACAATCTTTTCTACAGACTAAAATAGTCATACCCATAAACTAAATAACCCCAGAAAACTTATGGGGTTATTTTTTTGAGGAAACGTAATGAGCACAATAAGCATTTTAGATGTTGCTAAATCCCTTTTTCAAATCATAAGGGAGTATGTTGACAAGGGGTTGACGGAAGAACAGTTGTACGGGCTAATTAGGAAATCGCCGATTATTTTGGAGCGTAATTGTCATATTCTTAAAAAGGCGATTGTTGATTTCGATATTGTCTCATTGTGTGAAAAGTGGAGATCTGTATTTTGCGGTCAACTAAAGCCAACTGAGAAAGAAGCTCTTGCTTTTATTGCCGAGATACATGCTGGCATAGAGGCTAATTTCTTTAAAGTTGATAGAAGCTGCATAGCAAGTGGCGATATTAGCAAGCGTGGTGACTGGAGTGATTTTATTGTTCATAAACAAGGTGTTAAGACAGGTATTAAAGCGGGGTGGTCGATTCACTTAGCGACCAGTGGCGGTGCAGAGTATAAGTGTGCGAATAAAACACTAAAGGCATCTGTTGGTGACTTAGTTTTGTTGTCACCTATCGCGTACTATGACTTCAAACGAAGCGACGATTATGACGAGTTGGAACGATTGTGGTGTATATTCCCATCTGAGAGTCATTTAGTTGACTTGCTAACTTGGCCGGAAGTGGCATCAGGTGTTTTTCATATTAGATGCGACGACAAAGAGCATGTATTGAAATACATTTCAATTTTTAAGGAGATTGAGAGCCTTAGTAAAAATGATGACAAGTTATCAATAAGAATGAGACGTAACCTTGTCGAACAGTTATTACTTAGAGTTAAAAAACACATACCAGAAAACACAAAATGCCCTGTTGACCAACGAGTGCATAAAGCTATTAAGTTCATAGAAGATAATTTCTGTGAGGCAATAGATAACGAGGTAATTGCCGCCGCAGTCGCTACATCGCCAAGTAACTTGATACGTCTTTTCAAAAGAGAGGTTGGGATGAGTGCGCTTGCTTTGCGAGACAATAAGAGAATGAGTTTTGCTGCGGATAAGCTGGCAAATAGCAAGCTGACCATTTGTGAGATAGCCAACTTGCTAGGATACTCTGACCAAATGTACTTCTCTCGTTGCTTTAAAAAGAATTTCGGAATTTCACCAACATCATACCGTCAGAGATATTTTTCTTGGTCTACCTTGCAGCTAGCAAGAACGATTGACTCGCCAACATGATCTTGTTTTAGAGATATTACAAGCTTAGATGCACTTAATGGTGCTGTGATGGTCTTATTAATAACGATGGCATTAATAGGGGAAACACAGTCTTCTATCAAGCCGTTCTGTATCATATTCCCGGCATCGTCATATACACACCATTCCAACTTGCCGCAACTAAATACACCGAAGCGACCGCTTATATCAACTTCAGCGCCATTACGACGAGCCATAAGAGGCTCTGACGTCACACCGGCTTCAGTACAGTCAATAACTGGGTAATCGCCACCAATCGAACAAGAGTACCAATCGTAGAAGTAAGTATACTTTTCGCCTGGATTCATCAGCGCCATTGGACTAACCACTTCGCTTTCGAAAATATACGGATTAGCAACTGGATCATCTGGCATATCAATTAGATCGTTGTATGCGTTTATTTGTCCAGTCCCGTTGTGCCAAAACTCAACACTTGCACCGTTTGGATATTCAATGTCTTCTTCGAATTCGAAGCACTGCACGAATACCTTTCCATCTTTGCCGTCTACTGTGGCAACCCACCCATTAGGTGAATCTAGGCCAATCTTGCCTACCTTGTAGAAGTAATCGACCTGAATTAGACCGGTGTCTTCATGCGTAATCCATGACGGATTATCTTCTTCGCCAAATAATATGCCGTAGCCTCTCTTAAATTGGCTGTTTGGATTGATTGGGCACCAAGCTCTCATTAGTTCGTTGTAGCCTTCCTCGTCTCCGTTAGTGGCGTCTAATTGAGTATGAGCCCAAATCCCCCAGCGACGAGGTTTCGTGCCAATATTTAGCATGCTGGATTCGATAGACACTCTAGTAGAGTTGGGGAATATCTTCACTTTACGAGATAAGCGAATACCGCTTCTATGATCATCGCCACTAGTCAGAAGAATTGAAGTGTCATCTTCATTTGCAATAGCATTGTATGGCTTACCATCCAGAACAGGGCAAGGTGGACCAGGCCATTGCTCTTCGCTATCCCAACCTTGAGGCGCAAGCCAAATTTTATCTCCACCAAAGTTAAGATGGCCGTTATCTTTTGAAAGACCGGTAACAGGCGAGGTAACACCCGCATGAAGTGGGTTAACGTAGAAAAAGTCTTTTTCACCTAAGCTAAATTGGCTAATTCGACCGCCAATATCAGGCACTACTTGAAGAGAAATAAGGTCATTCTTGAGTTGATATGAATTCCAAGACTCATAAGAGACGTATTTTATTTGTGGCGCTATGTGTTTATCAGTCATTTTTACCACCTAAAAAGCCCCTACCAAATGAGAACAGAAGGGGCTTTTCTATTTATTGGTCACAAATTGGAGTTAAGCTATGCTAACTACCTTCATGATTATTTCTAGAAGTTCTCGCAATGCTTTCTTAGCTTCTGGGATACTTTCACAGTTCTTTTGCATCTCAAGAATGTGAACTGATGGCAATTCATTCATTGGAACTGCTTCGGCACACTCAAGCTGGTTAGCAATTGTTTCAGCGCAAGACAGAACTCGACCAATGTATTCTTTGTAGTCACCGTAAGGGCTAAACTCTTCACGTAGAAGCGTTTTAGCTTCAACGATTACCTTAGTTGAGTGATGTTCTTTGTCAGTGTAAGTCGGGATGATTGTTTCAGGGTTGCGGTTACGGAAGAAGCCAAGTAGAGCTGCTGCAATTGATGGATCGCGAACAGTGCCGTCAGGGTAAACAACGCCGTGAATGTCTTTCCACATTGCCGAACCAATCATTAGTTCCCAGATAACAAAGCCAACGTTCTCTTCTTCGAAGACCCCAATAACTGCATCGTATGGGTTAGAACGAGCGGTACAGCACATCTCTGTACAGAAGAACTCTTTACCTTTAGATTCTGCAATCTTACGAGCCAGAGCGATTTTCTCTTTAATCTTAGCTCGGGTAGGGCTGTAGTCGTGGAAAGTGATGATGTCTACTTTATCAGCCATCTTCTCGATTTCCGAAGCGTCAGCTACACCACAAGTAAGTTTAGCAGCAGGGCAAGTTTCTTTCATGAAACTCATGTAGTGGTCTACAAATCCCCAAACACGGCCAAGCTGTTCTTCTTTCTCTTCGCCCTCAGTTAGCCAGATATTTATGTTACTTGTTGGCTCATTCATCACGTCCCAAACGTACACGCCTTCGTGATCACCAAATGCATCAAGAAGCGCTTTACAGTAGGCTTCACCTTGAGGATAGAAATCGTCATCCCAGTTGATAGTTCCCGGATTAGATAGCCACATGAAGTGATCTATATCGTACTCAGGTTCGATATCACAGAAACACGCATCGAATACGACCAGCTGAGTTTTAATGCCTTTTGATAGTGCTGTATCGATGAAGTGACGAACGTTAGCTAGGAATGTTTCTGAATCGTGCTCGTAGCATGCGTAGCTTAGGAATATTCTGGCTAGATTAAGATCTAGACGGTTAGCGTAAGTAAGCTCTTTCTCAATTAGCGTCGGATCATAGTCTCGCCAGAATTCAACAGGGTTTCTAGCAGTGCTTGGTGCGTAATTAAAACCACGAATTTGATTTGGTGTCATGGTAAATGCTCTCTTTGTTTAACAGATGGTCTTAATTATTCACCATAAAAAGGAGGCGCTATATGTAAAATCCGTACGCAAATATGGATATTCTGGGCATAAATACAAATATAAGATGTTCATCAATAATTGTAAAAATAAGCACATATGTAATATTTAGCCGCATATATGGATATTAATTAATAGAATTTAAGATCCTGCGCATCTTCAAAAAAATAGAATAGAGAGATGTATAGGATGGCGTCATAGACATCACGCACAACACAAAAGGACTAAAAAGCAATGAAACAGCCTGTGATTGCTTCTCATGAAAAAATTGTACTACCTACATATGTGCCGCCAGAGGCTTCTGAGTTGCCATTCTATTCTGAGTTTCGCCAACATCAAGGCTCAACTGGATATGCTTACCCAAACCGAATCACTCAGGGTGTAGAGCGCGAAACCGTAACTGACGTTGAATATGACGTTGTTCGCCTAGAGAACGAATATATCCGCATTCTTATTCTTCCTGCCCTTGGTGGCCGTATCCTTGAAGGCTACGATAAGAAAAATGATTACCACTTCCTGTATCGTCATACGATGATCAAACCTGTATTGGTTGGTAGCTACGGCTCTTGGATTTCTGGCGGTATGGAGTGGAATTTCCCTTTCCACCATCGCCCATCTACTTTCATGTCTGTTGATTACGAAATGGAAGAAAAAGAAGACGGCACTATGATTTGCTGGCTATCTGAAGCTTCTTGTTCTCCAGGTCAGTACCGTATTAAAGGTATGGTTGGTATTGCTCTACGTCCGGACGCATCTTACTTCGAAACAAAAGTTAAACTTGCTAACCGCACCGAAACTGAACACCCATTTATGTGGTGGGAAAACGCTGGTGTTCATGTAAATGATGATTACCAACTGTTCTTCCCTCAAGACGTTAACTGGATTCACCACCATAACGACAACCACCACGCAACGTTCCCAATTCATAAGGGTTGGTACGCTGTGGAACGCACAGACGAAGAAACTGACATCAGTATTCACAAGAATACTAAGAAAGGTAACTCGTTCTTCTCAGGCCCATCTAAATATGACTTCTTCGGTGGCTATGATCATCGTCGTGACTGCGGCGTTATGCACGTAGCAAACCATCATATCTCTCCGGGCAAGAAGATGTTCCAGTGGGCATTAGAAGATCTAGGTGATGCTTGGAACTCAAACCTTACTGATTGCGATGGCGAACACGCTGAGTTAATGGCTGGTTCTTTTGCTGATGACCAACCAGATTTCACATGGCTTGCCCCATTCGAAACTAAGTCATTTTCTCAATTCTGGTACCCATTCCAAGAAATCGGCTCACCTGTATACGCAGACCTAAATGGCGCAGTTGCAATTGACCGTGAAAAAGGCGAAGTAGGCTTCATCTCAACAACGATTCACGCTGGTGCAAAACTTGTAGTTAAGTTTGGCGACAAAGTTGTTATTGAAGAGACTTTCGACATCGCTCCTTCTGAAGCTGTACGTTTCAATTCTGAAATGACTGACGAGCTATTTACTGTTGAGTTATACAACGGTAAAGGTGAGCAGCTATTTAGCTACACAGAAGATCGACCAGAGCTAGTTCGCGTACCGGAAGATAATCCAGGTCGTGTATGCCCGAACGATTTGACTACAGCTCAAGAAATTACTCTTGCTGGCCGTCACGTTGAGCAATACCGTGATCCTGTATGGAAGAAAGAGGAATACTACACAGTAGCTCTTGAACGCGATCCTAAGTACATTCCTGCACTTATTGGCATGGCTGGCGTTAAGTACGAAAACGCTATGTACGAAGAGGCGTTAGATTTCCTACGCCGCGCAGAAGAAATGCAGAACGTTTACAACCAGAACCCTTCTGATGGCACAGTGAGCCATATGAAAGGTCTGAACCTATTCGCTCTAGAGCGTTTCGATGAGGCTTACGATGCATTCTACAAAGCATCTTGGAGCCACAACGTAATTTCTTACTCTATGACATTCATTGCTGCTATCGATTGCATGCGTGGTGACTACGATAAGATGTACGCTCATGCTAATCAAGCAATCAGCCGTGAAGCTGAGCACCCAATTGCAGGTACTTACGCTGCAATTGCCGCAGCTAAACTTGGCAACAAGGAAGAAGCGGTCGCTAGAATAGAGGCTATTCTTGAAAACGATAAGCTAGACCATCTAGCGCGTTACGAAAAAGTACGCATGACTGACGGTTCAATCGAAGAGTTCTTCTCTGGACTGAACAGTAACCCATCTCAAACAGCTCTAGATATAGCATTCGACCTATTTAACGCTGGTTTGATGGATTGTGCGATTTTCCCTCTAGAAGCTCTGAAAGAGTTTGGTCAGCCATCTGCTATGGCTCTGTACACTCTGGCTTACCTACAAGAAATTGATGGTGATTTAGAAGGCGCTAAAGAAAACCGTAAACTAGCGTCTGTAATCAAGCCGGTAGACACATTCCCATACCGTCCAATTGAGATTAAGATTCTTGAAGCGGCTGTTACGGCTAACCCACAAGATGCTATGGCAGGCAACCTGTTAGGCTGTATCCTATACGACAAACGCCACTTCGAAAAAGCAGAAGCAGTTTGGGAAGCGACAATCGCTGCTAAACCAGACTTCTACATGCCTTACCGTAACCTGTCTATCGTTAAGTACAGCAAACTTGAGAAGCGCGAAGAAGCACTACCACTTCTTAAGAAAGCTCTTGATCTTAAGCCTGGTGATGACTTCCTACTTAAAGAAGTTAACTACGTTATGGGTCGTATGGGTACTGACGGTCATGAGCGCGTTGAATACGTTGAAGCGAACATGCCAGAAAAACCATCTGATCACCTAACTTGGGAACTTGCTGACGCATACAGCAACATCTTTGAGTTTGATAAAGCACTAGACGCTCTATACAACCATGAGTTTGTGGCAGCAGAATGTTGTGAGACTTACCTAACAGAAGCTTACACGTTCGCTTGCATGGCTAAAGGTCGTATCGCTCTAGAGCATAACAAGCTTGAAAAGGCACTTGAGTTGTTCGAAAAGGGTCAACAGCTACCGGCTAACTTCCGCGCTGGCTGGTGGGACACTCAAGCTCTATATCACATCCGTTACTTCCAAGCAGAAACTCTGATGAAACTTGGTCGCGGCGTAGAAGCTCGAGCTATCGTTGACGAACTGGTTACGTTTATTCGCTCTGCTTACAGCCCATACATGGGCCCAGAAGTGGAATACTACATCGCATCTGCTTACCGACTAATCGGTGAAGAAATCACTGCAATTAAATTGATGAGCAAATCTACTGTAGAGTGGGAGAAGGAGCTATTAAGCGATATCGACCGTAAACTTCCAGCAACTGCTGTTTACATCTCTCACGTAGATGACGCAGCGAAAGTTTACAAAGGCGCTATCCTGACTGCTTTGGGCTACAGCAAGCTGTTCTTCGGCGAACCTGAAGCTGCCCGTGAGCTGTTTGCCAAGAGCATCGAAATCGCACCTGATCATATCAAAGCGAAATTTGAAATAGCTATGCTGGATAAGAAATTCAGCTAATCCTATTTATAGCTAGAGTTAAATACCGCTCAATATGAGCGGTATTTTTGTCTATTGTTTGTGAAGTGCAAACAGCAGGTATATTGAGTAGGGTGAGTTTTTTTGATGCGCCCAGATAATACCCAGTTTGAATAGCCACCGTCTCACTAGACACTACAGAGGTAGTTGCTGAAAAGTGATAACAACTTCTTTGTAGCATAGGCGATTCAACGGCATGTAGTATGAGTAGGCATAAACTACCTCTGTAATTAGTCTTTCTTCAAGGTGTTTAGTGTTTTCACTGGTTCTGTAATGGACGGCTTTGTTGCACTACTAAAGCTTTGTGGTCTTTTGATGCGGTTAGGCGACCCGGTAGCTATTGGGCATCCCAAGGTGAGTAAAGCGATTTAAAATAGAACAACCGAGTAACATTTCCTTTGACTGATTTTCAAACTCTCTGCTGTGTAATGTATTGCCGATGATCTTCTTGTAACGTTGCATGGCTGTTTCTGAGATATTCCTTTTGCCGTATTGCCGCACGCTCTGCCAACCGATAATGCCAAGGGCGAAGCCAACCTATCAGGTTGCTCATCCGCTTTGGGTGATGAACCTCATCGGCAAACGTATTGTCTTTCGGCGGAATAACAATCTCAGCTTTCGGAAAATAATCTTCTAAGGTCTGGTACACCGCATTGGTGTCATACATTTTGTCGGCGGTAATGTGCTCGGGGCAATGAGTTGAATAAGTAAACTAGTTAATTTTTTCGAAATGCTTTTGAGGGGACATCGACTTACCTAGCACGGCAACAATGACAATTTGTGCAGGTTGCTGAATGTAGTAAATGACATGATGTTTAAGAGGAAAGCGAAAATAGTTATCGCCCAGATCTAAGGTTTTAGTCCCAATCGCAGGACTTTCAGCCAGCAGGGTTATCGTCGACTTCAGTTCTGCAAAGTAGCTTTGCCACTGAGCTTGTCCCCATTTACTTAGTGTGTATTGTCGAATATCAATGAGATCTGCTTGGCCACCGGTTGAAAGTACATATTTGCTCATTAGTCCAACATGTCCTGTTCAAGTTGGTTAAAAAACGTTTCGCCATCGACAAGGTTATTTTCAGCGATGTCTTTTTCTGCGGCAGCAAAACGCATTTTTACAAATTGCAGTTTCAAGGCTTCTAGTTGAGCATATTCTTCACATGACATGACGACAGCAACAGGTGAACCGTTCTTACAGATCTGTACTGGCTCACGTTGCACTTTCATGAGTAGATCACCAAATTTAGTTTTGGCAGTATTGGCCGTTAATGATTGCATAAGTTATTCTCCTCTCGATTCGTTTATTATGAACGAATCGAACGATTTGGTCAAAACCGAAGCCCTCAAAACTTCAGTCGGGCAGCACAAAAAAGAGCCTGACAAGTCAATCCAGTATTGTTCGACTCCGTGGACTCTGATGATTAAGCAATGTGACATTTCTAAGTTGGGGAAATGTGACATCACTATATTGCGCTTACATCCGTCCCAAAATTCGGTGCGTTAAATGCCCATTATGGTAAATAGCCAACTTTAGCCCTCAAAATACAGATCACAACGTCTAGAATTGCCATAGCTGGATTTCATACAATTGATCAAGGCTATATGCTTCCGAAACGGTCTGTAAGTTTGTGACGGTTTGAGAGCGATTAACAGGGTGATTTTGAACGTTCTGATTTCAAGGTGTTTATTGCGCCAAACGGTCATTCCCCTCAATTAAGCACGCTATACACCGTCGTCCGGCTGCAACCAAATTCTTTACTGATCGCATGCTTGTTCATACCTTGCGACCACAGGCAACATCTTGATCAGTAGCGAAACTTGGCGGTAATAAACTGACTCTTTATCCATCTTTATCTTCATTTTTGTGAGCGAGAGACTCGGGGACTGTAATTTGGTAGCGTTCGTCCAATCGGCCTTTGGCTACAACTTGTCGCTTACCTGAACCAAGCTTTATTTGGGATTCATCAAGCCTCTTTGTCCATTGGTGGTCGTAATAGTGGCAGAGAAATAAAAATATGCGGTTGGTTTGAACGGCACTGCTTCGGCTAAGTATGGACTGTATTTTACGCGGACTCAGGTTCACTAAGCCTTGAAACAGCTCTGCAGCGTGCTCAAAGCTGATCAGCTTACCAATTGCATCCACTACTTCATAGGCTGCCAACTCGGGGCTGCTCGCTTTAACCTCTTTTCCTTTCACCGATACGGTGGTGAAGTCTTTATCGGTCAGTTCGGCTAGCTTGTGACTGCTGGAATACAGCCAATCCTGATCTTCGATCTCGCGAAACCACTTTGGTAGGGACTGTTTGTTCTTGATCCCTACCCAGACTTGTTCTTTACCCAACTGAAGATAATGGCTCAGCCCTTGGTGGCTTAGGCTACTCAAGCCTGCTAAGTGGACAGGTAGATGCAATTGATAAGTGAGCGCGTTGAGCGCATCAGCCCAACCCTTTGCAAGTAGGTGAACTTATGAATCATTCATCTGACAGTATTGATGACAAACAAATTCAGATGATTTTATCTGGCACAAGAAAGTTTGATTGTGAAATACAAGATTTAATTAACGATGACGAACTTGGGCTTAAAAACCATATATATGTTAATTTGAAAAATATAAATAATACACTTATTGAATACTCTTTAGTTAGAAAAGGTAAGTGTATCAGTTCGATTTTTAATTTGCCTTTATCAATAAAAACAATATATGAGTTAGATAAATTATTATTATCAAAACTATCTAATATCAAGGTTGATAAACCAATAACTTTTTCTATCCATGCATCTTCTCTGATGTATGATGAATTTCATGATTTGATATTAAATCTAAATTGAATGTAACCCAGAGGTTTTCAAGCGTTCATTAGTTCTTTTAAACTTTAGAGAACCATTCGCTAGGGGTAATATAAACTTTGACTCAAATATTCAATTTTTACGTCTTAATACTAAAGGTGTTATATTGAATGGTTTTGGTCATGGTAATTCGACATTTGCAGTTTTAGAGCAATATGATTTTGATGGGATAAAAATAAATAGGCTATTTAATGAGATTGCTGGTAGTCAAAACCGTAGAAAACCATTAATAAAGCTTATAATAGATGAATATAAATCCCGAGGTAAATTAATTCTTGGAACTATGGCTTATACCAAAGAAGAGCATGAGTTTTTTAAATACTTAGGTGTTGACTATTTTGAAGGTGTTTTCTCCATGGAAGAGTAAACATTTAATAATACAATAAAAAGGGCCAGCAGAAATGCTGGCCTTTTATTGTAGTTGTTTAGATATATGTTAACAAACTTATTAGATTCATCAATAGAACCTGATTTTACGAAACGTTGCTTATCTACTTCGATTGCGCAAGCAATTCTGCTGTTCTTCATTCTACGGTGAGCTTCATGAGCATCATCGGTAGTGTATTCGCTTTGTCTTTCGTCAAGAGTAAAGTCCTTGATACAAAAGAGAATTTCCCAAACCTCATAAACTCACCTCAATCTGTTAGTCGAATGAAACTTTGAGTATTAGAATCAGGAAAACACTCCATTCTAATTCTGTGCAGTTCTGAATCCTCCGTCTCATCCACCAGCGCAAAATTACGCACGAAATGATAGAGCTCGTAAAAATCATTGTGAACATCTTTTATATCTTCATAAGAGTAGAGAAGGTTTGCCATATTGCAGGCAAAGTATGATGTAAGTGTTATACTGGCGGTATCTTTAGATAAGTTAACATCAGTATAGAAAGATCCATCATTACCCCCTATAATGTTTTGGTTTGGATTAATTAATTCAATGTCTAAAACGGCTTGGTTCAGATTATCATCAAAGACTACAACTAGAGTTTTATGCCAATTAAAATTGGGATGACATTGAATAAACACATGGCCGACACTGTGACTCAACGCTGATAGTGAAATATCAAACACAGCTTCACTTTTAGATATTGCGCTTAACCACGTTGGAAGCGTCATTTTTGTTACTTTCGTCATTGCTGACTCCTTTTAAAATTATGGGTGGTAATGGTTGGTGGTTAGATTTATTAACTGGTAGGAGAGGGGGCTTCACACCAATCTAAAAATATCTTGTTAAGATATTCATCCCAAGTTACTAAATCAGGAAGTTCTTCAAATTGAATTAGGTGCTCATCTAATAGCTGAGCAGCTATTTCATTAGCAATTTCATAATGACAATGTCCGGGGGATATATATCCTTCGGTATGAAAGCGATCAGCTTTTCTTGTTAAATTGACTGAATGCTCAGTGAGATTGTGAATTAGTGAAGATTGAGCCTCATATAATTGGGTGACTTCGAACTTCTTGAATTTAAGGTAACTAACAAGGCCATCGACCAGATAGTAGTGACAACAATACGATTCTTCGTCATACATAACGGTATTATCCTATGCTGTTAAACAGTTACAGTGTCACGTACTGATGGTTTTGAGATTTCCTGAGTAGATTAGGAATTGTTGGGGGTATGCCGAGTGTTGGCAGGTAGGTATAAGGCCAATTCTCTGGAACTTTCAGGCCATGCTTCCAGTATTTGCACGTAGTGCAGTAGATAAATCAAATTTACTACAACAATGTGAGTATATGTAGGAATTTGTGGTCAATTTTTGCCCTGACTGGTATAGAACATTATTACCCGATATAATGCCAGTTATATCTGGTAAATAAGGTACTTAAGGGTGGGGTGTATCAGTGACACCGTAACACTTTCATTTTTTTGCTTGAACGGAGTTGTTATCCATCATGAGTGATAAAGTATATTCTCATCCAGCCCTACCATCTAATACAGGCCAGCTCGTTCAGTATGCGGTTAGCCGGATTAAGAAGCCGAAGGAGCAAAGGCAATACGAAGAGATGATCGATGCCTTGATGAAGGCTTTGTTGCGTGTTGCTGATAAATCGGCTTTAGATGATGGACAGAAGAAGCAAGCCGGTGAAGGTTTTGCGTCTTTCATTGCCAATGCTACTGGCCGAAGCCTAAACAGCCTGCGACAAATCAAACATTCTCTCAATCTTTACCTTACCTGGTGTGCCGGACTTAACTATCCTTCTCTGCCTGCTGATAAGTATGCTGTCGCCCAGTATTTAGATTGGCTTGATATTTCTAAGGGTCACGCCCCGTCAACGATCAGTTCTCACCTATCTGTAGTGTCACTCCTCCACCGTATTGCCGAACTGGTTGATATAACGAAAACACAGCATGTCATAGATACCATGGCCAGCATTAGAATGAACGCCATTCGCAATGGCTATACGGAAAAACAGCAAGAAGGCTTTCGCCGGCACCACTTAAATGATCTGATTGATGCATGGGCTGATAGTGGCCACCCAAAAGATGTTCGCGATCTTGCCCTGCTCTCCATCGCTTGGGACAGCCTTTTGCGTGAAAGTGAGTTGGCCAGATTGACTCTGAGTATGCTCCGGTTTAACAGGAAAACGGGCCATTACACTGGCAAGATCGGCTACACTAAGACCACCAGCAAAAAGAAAGACTCAGCAGGAAGCGTGTTTTTTGTTAGCAAGCAGTCATATGATTTACTGCTAAAAGCTATTGAATTAACAAATGGTGATGTGAATGACAAACAGGCACTCGTTTTCTATCCGCTGACAAAAACCGGAAAGGTAAACAAACGATTCTGGGACGAAAATTTTGGTTTCTCTCCATTGCGTGGCGAGTCCGTGGATAAGATTTTCGACAGGGCGTACCACTATTTGTCCCCAGAAGATGTGGATAAGCCTTGGCGTGGTCACAGTGCCAGGATTGGTCGTGCGCAGGATTTATCGGAGGCCAATGCCACAAACAAGCAGATAATGCAGCTTGGCCGGTGGGAAGATCCTAAAATGCCTTCACGTTATACCCGTGAACAAGATCTAAGTGAAATTGCAGCCCAGTTTGTTTAACGGATAAGAATTTAAGCCAGCAGCACTTTCGTCCCACGGTTTTCTTGCTTCCGTCAAAAAACAAGCCAATTAAGGTTCCTCCCGGTCTTTAGAATGGAAGAAAAAGAGATGGCCACATGGGATTACTTATAATTGAAGTTGATGGTGTTAACCATGGTGCGTGTGTTTGCGGATTAGTCTTTGGTAATCCTCTATCAGAACAAGACCGTTGTTCACCTAGCTGCACAGGTTTGGTTAAGCCCAAAGGAAAAAATCGATCTAACAGCGCGACATTACAGGAGTGTGTAGCCTCAGCATTGCCCTACCAAAGTAAGACTCAATGGCGTAATGCGGCCGCCCGGCTTTACCATAGAGCACATCGACAAGATTGGATGTCTTATTGCACCGCTCATATGAAGAATCGAGGTTGTGTCGCAAACTGGAGTGCTGAGTTATGATCTCCGTTAGCACTCATTACCTCTAGCATTATGACTATCAACTTTTCTGGTCGCTATTTTCCTTCCGACATCATCCTCCAGGTTGTTCGCTATTACGTTTCTTATAAACTCAGCTATCGTGAAATCGAAGAAATATTGGCAGAACGGGCTATCTATGTTGACCATTCAACCTTGAACCGGTGGGTCATCAAATACGCCCCCTTAGTGGAATATCTAGCCCGAAAAATATAAAAGCCAGTCGCGTCTTCGTGACGTATGGACGAGACCTATATTAACGTCAAAGGCAACTGGAAGTATTACTTGTGCTGATTCAAGCTTAAACTCAGGGCTAAATGTTCTTCTGGTA
Organism: Photobacterium sagamiensis; assembly: GCF_050337085.1. NCBI lineage: Bacteria > Pseudomonadati > Pseudomonadota > Gammaproteobacteria > Vibrionales > Vibrionaceae > Photobacterium > Photobacterium sagamiensis. Next base: position 25,177 of record NZ_JAKJSP010000003.1, read on the forward strand.
CGTTTGGTCATTGTGTCACCTGTTCAGTTCTGAGGTGATGATATCAGGTGGCCAAATTAACTATGCCCTTCAAACACAGCCTAGCGCACTATAACTTATTGGCTTGTAATTAAACAAACTACAAAATGATCACTTATCCATATTATCAAAACCATATTCCAAAGTGCTATGCTATAGCACCAATGATACATTGGTTACAGTGGCATTTAGCCTATAAGCTATGTTGGAAGCTACTCTATCAAAATGAGTTAGCCGCAAAGATTTACGCTCATCAACTTAACAAATCCATCTTGCTCATGAACGCTTCGTGAACGTGAACACTTTGCTATCTCACTAAAATATCAGGATTTATTTGCGTTACTTATAGTGATAAGCAAGAAACAGAATCTTAAAACATATCAGATAATTTGGTATGTGAAGATAAGTTAGTGATAACTATGTTATAAGATGCTTATAGACAATTACTTAAATTGTCATAGTATATTTACACATATAAATAGCCCGTGTTGAATTTTGAATATCGTATTTGCGTCCACTTAAAAACAAGTGAGATCAAACATTTAATTTGTGAGAAAATGAAGGTAAAAAACACGTTAATTCTGGTGTGAAATTTTATCATGATATTTATATTGAGATTTAAAACTTGCTGAAAACTATTTCATCATGGGCATTTGCTATAAAAAACATGACAAATGTTTATGCTGTTGATGGTGGCAAAAATAACCATGTCACAGCCGAAGGTATCCAGGATTTCTAAAGTTGCGGCTTCACTAATCTATCAAAAAGATATTAATAATGTATAACAAAAATCTGGCCTGCATACTACCCATTTTGATTCGCGCAATTATTATCGGAAATCAGAACTATGTAAAACACATAACCACATTGAGGCATACAGGATGGTTCATCGTGTACTTGAAGAACACCAGCACGAACCATTACCAAATCATCACCAAGACCCAGAAACTAAAACTGTTACGGGGTCACTTTGTCTGCACTATCTCATTTATTTATTATCTTATATAATACCTCTTATAACAGATAAAAACGAAAATTCAGGGCTTTATGTCAAACTTTGATAACAATTCTCATCTGCCAGCTTTACTTAAATCAGGAACAGGTATCAGTCACCGCGTCAATCGCATCCGTGACAATGTCACGAATCCGGCGCTCAGCTACATTAACTCACTGTCTGCCACAAACACGACCGGCGGCCGAGCCAATGCCCGGTTTATGCTAGAAAGGTTCTGCCGTTTCTTGATCGGTGACTCACTGACAAAAGTAGACTGGCTGATGTTATTGTCTAACATGGAACTGACCGAACGCGCCCTGGCCGGCTTCCTGAGTTACAAGGCCCAGCAAAAAGCCTACTATACCGGCACCAAGGTTGATGCTGATCAGCCCTATATCAATATGCATATCATGCCTGTCATTGAAGGAATATCTGCTGTAGCCAAGGCTGCTGTTAAGTCCGGACACTTGAGTGATGATCAGCACCAGCTTTGGCTGAGCCGGCTGTCAAAATCAGCATTGATCGAGGTTGAACCCCTGGAATATGGTTGGCTCCCTGAGTCACAGCCTTCATTTACACCGTCCATCAGCGACGATGAAATCAACATCAGTGCCCAGCAAGCCCTGGAGGGATTCAGTGCTTTTTGCATCACATCTTGCATCCACCGGTTTGATTGGAATGGCCTGCTAACTGCGCCCGTTGTAACGGCAACCATGAGCGAATACCTTTCTCAAGGTGTTGTTTTAAATGGAGAAAAAGAACGTGACTATAGTCCAACAACAGCTGATAACTTATTCCGAATGATCCGCGGAGTGGCTGAACATCACTGGCTGGCGGAGAATATTAGCGTTGAGCGTTTGCAACGGATAAAGGCAATCAAGCTCCCTCGAGGCTCCCGAAAATCGGCGGGCCGGTATATCAGTTATCAAGATCTCGATGTCATCCTGGCAATTGCCAACACCCACCCCAACCCGCTTCGCAGGGTTCGTGATCAGGCCATTTTCACCCTGATGTATGACTCAGGCCTTCGCCGTTCTGAAATCGTCACGTTGTCACTTGCCGACATCAACTGGACTGAAAGTTGTTTTAATATTATCGGTAAAGGCAACAAGGAACGTAATGTCTATTTCGACCCGGGAAGTGAAATGATAGAAAAGCTCCAGGCATGGCTGTCAGTTCGTGACAGCGTCACCATTAAAGGCGCCAACCTGACCAGGCAATCGGTCTTTTGTGGGATTTCAAAATCTAAAGTTCCGACGGGTAAAGCCATCAGTACCCAAACGTTAAATGATATCTGTAAATGGGTCATGAAAAAGGATTTTTACCGCCCTATCTCACCCCATGATTTTCGCCATTCACTGGCTACCAACCTGCTCAGCCAGCAGCATGATTTATTATCGGTCAGCAAGGTCATGGGCCATAGTTCGCCATCAACTACCCAGCGCTACGACCAGCGTGGTGAAGAGGCATTAAGGCGAACTATCGTTAAGCGAAATTGACGGGTTAGAAGCTAATACTGAAGATAAGGGCAGTAACTTTGTCAATGTTTAGACCTAGCACGGCCGAATTGGTAACCAATAAACAACCATACAGGGATAGCATGATAGCAGTACGAGGGCATGAGTGGGGGGAAGTGTTTTTTGATTATTATTTTATTGTATCCAAGCAATAAAGTTATAGTGCATTAAAGGCATTTTGCAAGCAGCTTCGCAATACCCAGTATCCAGTGCTAAACACAGGACAACTCACTTATCCAGCTATAGCCTATAGCAACCACGTTCGAACTCCCGCACTGAGCAGTACTATATCCATTCGCGAGGAGAACCATACTAAGATCAAAAATATTGTGTATTTGCCAGGCGTTGTGGAGTTGGTGCGGTAACTCAACGAGTTATCCACAAATCCACAACGCTTTTAATAGTAACTTTTATAACTTTATAAAGCTTTAATACTTTGCTGGAATTTTATCAGTATATAACAAGCACTTAAGAGCAATGAAGGGGAGTGAAACCAGATAGAAAGGGAGCCGTTCCAGATATGAAAAGGAGTCAAACCAGATGAGAAGAGGAGCAAAGCCCGATAGAAAAGGGAGTCAAACCAGATTGGATGCACAACTGTGCACATAACAAAGACTTAGATAGCGTGCAATCAAAGGAAAAGGGAGTGCTTGTCCGCAAGAAAAGGAGTTATTATTGAGCTGGCTCCTATTTTTTCCGCCGGTTTCGGCCTGTACCAGAGAGACGCTTATGTCAGTCAAAACCAAGCATATGACCAAAATCCCGGACTCACTGGTGATCCCCAACAAGTTCCTTCGCGGGCGCCAAGACTATACCCGCTATCAACGCTGCATGACGGCGCTGGTAATGCTCGGCATGCAGCAAGAGCGTAACCGGTTGTACGAAATCGACCCGGTAGGTAAGGCACTGACCGCGCAGATGACCCCGGCCAAGGCCAGGGAGCACTACAACAACTACATACCGTCCGAGCAGATGGAAGTTAACCGTTACCATACTTTTGACTACGAAACCGTACTGTCTTTTCTCAGTGTCAAGCCGTCGTCATTCCATAAAACCCTCAAGCGCTCATGCCAGGCGATAACCAACAAGGCTGTGATGCTGGAAGAGCACAGCGGTAAGGAGTCATTCGTCACCTTTGTGCCGATCCCCTTTGCCGAATACAAGAACAAGAAGCTGACACTCGGAGTACTAGACAACGCGGTGCCGATTTTTATGGAACATTCCCGCGGCTTTTCTGTTGTCGACCTAAAAATCTGGACCAAGCTATCCAGTCCCCATGCCATCCGGTTGCTGGAACTGGTTAGCAAAGACAAGAACCGGACCGAATTTACCATGGAAATCGAGGAATTCAGGCGCCTGTTTGGGGTAGATTTCAAGGTTTACGACAATCCTCAGGAAGCCATGCAGGCCGGGGCAAGGGTTGGGGACTATATCAAGGTACGTGATCCTGACGAACCCAAATGGAACCGGATCCGTATCTATCCGTCAATCAAGGATCTGCGCAACAACGTACTAACCCCGTCATTTAGCCAGCTCCTCAGCCAGTCCGGTGGGGTCTGGACGGCCACTGACGAAGACGGGATGGGTCACGAGCTGCTGTCAGGCCGCCACAAAGCCGGACGGGGCAGGCCGGTTACCCATATCCGGTTCAGCCTCAAATACAACGCAACCAGCGCCTGCGAGCAGGCACTGGAGGTCCAACCCAATCTGACTTCCGGCTATACCGGGCTGGATCTGGACAAGTTTAGCCGCGAGGTCTTGGCCCAGCTTAAGCGAAACGGGATCGTCAACGGTAATAGCAACCTGACGGAAATCAAACAGACAATCCATGACGGCCTGCAGCAGGTCGTGGCGCAAAGCGAGGAGATTGCCAGGGCCAAGCAGTCGGAAGGCGGCGACCAGAGCAAGGCTCCTATCGGCGGGATAACAGCAGAAGAAATCGCGGTGATCAGCACCTACAAGAAACTGATGGCTATCGATATCGACATGGCGAACGAGCTCTCCGATCTCATCAGCAACGAAGAGCTGCATCAGCTGTCGATAAACATCAGCCTGCTCAAGGATTTCGGGATCACCCTCAGTGATGATTTCTACGCCCGGCTGACCAGCCTGGCGCTGCACAAGGGCGGGCATATCGACTGACGGCTGAGTCCCTGTCCGGACGCCCGGGTGGATGAACGCAGGCATCGGCTGGCAGTATCCCTTCGGTAGAGTATTGGTTCTGACCGACAGCTCATGAACAAATCTGTAGAAACCCTCAGTAAGATGGGATTTCTAATGCATCGTTCAACGTCATCGCCAAAAAATGCTTTGTACCTATAAGCCAGGTGTGTTTATTGTAAGTTACTCAAGTTGATTTTTCCAAAGGACCGGGAGACGCTAAACCTCCATTTATTAATCTTCGTCGATGTTTATTACGGCATAGCCAATTGCCATGTAGATGAAGTTCTCAGTCTCAGACGCTTCGCCGCTGATTGATGCCTTCAGATCTCCAATTCCTTCCTTTTTCGTAAAAAACAGGCCTGCTCCAACAATCAGTCTGCGAAACTCCACATCGTTGTCGAAAGAGTTAACCCAGCTTTCGTAGAACTCTCGTGGTGAATTATAGTTGATTCTCACTCGCAGCTTGTCGATAACTAACGGCTTGATAGTTTGGTAAATATCTTCCTTTCTATTGAAGTGAGCATTAATACCAGAGCGACTAATTTTTGCTTTCTTTGCTAGGTTAGAAAACGTCAGGTACTCACCACCTTCAGCGATAATGATTTCAAAAGCAGAATCAATGATTCTCTGTCGTGTTTGTTTTGCTACAGCCTGACTTACTCTGGGCATATTACTTCCTGTAATCACTGATAATAGATATCGATAGAGGCATTATTACATTCCAGCCGAGTACAAACAATGACATAGCTTCTAGTATTGCACATGCGTCCGCTATTTGCGCTGTACCGCTCGGTACTAACGCTTACTGAAAAGTCGTGCGAAGTCAGGAGATTATTTAGAAACCCCTCAGGCTTGCTATAAGTTGCAATTTGAAAAATTGAAGGTGATATATTAAACACTAAGCGACTTTGTGTGTGGGGATTAGTATAGATTTGCGAAGTAAGTTACGAAAGTTACCACCACAGCTCTCATAAAAGAGATAAAATAAGGTCGGACTGAACTTCAGATCCAATAGCTTTATCCCGCAGCTGTTTTATGTCTTCTCGAACCAAATCATTGAACATGCTTTCTGTTTTGTGATGGTGCACAACAGTATCATTGCTCATGCGGCGTAACTCCTTGTATGTTGTGAATGGCTCGCAACATCAACAAGTTACACCGCATCTCTTTCAGCCATAAAGCCAGAAGTCATCATAGTTCGTGTGACCAATAGTAGTTTTTCCTTTATGTCTATGTGAATGAACCAGAGATTAATGGACAGCATTTATTGTTGGTGTTGAGTGTAAAACACACACAACAATGGGCTTAATAAAATTGCTTTTTCAGTTAGCTGGCAACATTATCAGATTTAATTTCTTCTGCGTTAGTCTGTATATCACCAACCATTTCTTCGCTTGTAGGCGGTTGTGCCCACTGTATCTTTGATGATTCGCAACCAAATATAAAAAATACTGTGGCAACCACGAAAATTAATTTTTTCATTTTTCGCCTCTCTTTATCTATGGAAAAGTTGCTTATCTATAGATAAAGATAATACAAAATGTGTAGTATTCAAGTGAATTTAGCTGTTGATTTATATTTCAACCATTTTTTAATGGAATGAAACATGTGTACCTAAGTAGTCCGCACCTAAACATAACAACTTCCGTCCTTTATTTTGATGGGTATCAAAGTCACTGGCTGTCATAGTGTGGTACTTTCACCGTTAGCTACGCAACTCTCAACGTTCATACGCACTAGATGCGAGTGATATTGAATCCCTGCAATACCGGAATACTCATGCGCAATACATCATCAAATAGCTTTCTTGTCAGTAGAGCCAAAGGTGCATTCCTCGGCCTTGCTCTGGGAGATGCACTCGGCACGAGCCTTGAGTTCAAGCCTCCAGGCTCATTCGAGCCAATTACAGACATGCTGGGAGGAGGCCCCTTCGGGCTTGATGCCGGCCAGTGGACGGACGACACCTCGATGGCACTCTGTCTTGCAGACAGTCTGCTGGCAAGAGGCAAAAACGATATTGATGATCAAATGGTGCGCTACATAAGGTGGGCCAATAACGGCGAAAACGCATCAACCGGTACCTGCTTTGATATAGGTAACACCATCAGGCAGGCACTCGATAGGTACCTCGCAACCGGCAAGGCAAAGGCCGGTCGTGATGATGAGTATAGTGCAGGCAACGGCAGCTTAATGCGGATTGCCCCGATCGCCCTATTTTATCATTCCAAGTCTATTCCTGTACTGCTCAAGGCTGCAGCCGATGCCAGCATGACAACCCATGCAGAGCCTCGCTGTATCCAGGCCTGCCAGTTGTATTGCTACTACCTGCAGAGATTGCTGCGCAGTCCGGCCACGCCAACAAAGGAAGCGTTGTTGTTCGAGCTGAGTAAACCTATGCAAGTGAGAACCGAGAACTGGCACGCGCAGATTAAAGCCATCACCGAAGGCTGCTTCATCCGTAAACCGGTCTCACAAATCAGAGGCCGTGGCTTCGTGGTTGAGTCACTAGAAGCGGCATTGTGGTGCTTCTGGCACAGCGACTCGTTCGAGCAAGGCGCGCTGATGGCGGCAAACTTCGGCGATGATGCTGATACCACTGCAGCTATCTACGGCCAACTCGCCGGAGCCTACTACGGCTACCAGTCATTGCCGCAAAGATGGCTCGACCGGTTGTACTGGCGGGCGAATATCGAAGATCTAGCACTGATGCTGGTCCGGTACCCTTCCCGGCAGAAACTTGCCAAGTTCGTGCAGTTCAACCAGGAATGGACAGAGACATTCTCTAATTACCCACGGCACAGCGAGCAGCTTGTAGAACATGCTATAAGCATGTTTTTTACGTCGCTGTCGGTCTATGACATCTGTATTCCTGACTGGGACTGGATGGACTGGCTCGACCGAAACCAGCTGAAACAGCTCTCTGCGAGCCAGTTGAGACAATGGATAGACAGAGCAGGAACAGGACAGCTGATTGCTTACCTGACAATGCTAGTGCGATCCGAACGGTTTTGTCATGGCACCATTGCAGAAAGCATCGAGCAGGGTACGTTGCAGGCTGTTATTGCCGGGCTGGATGAAGGGCCGACCAACCATGAACCTGTCAATGGATAAGCTCCATTAATACCGCAAGTGCCGCGCTGCTGGTACCTATCTTCACCTTTATCGCCAGTTGCTGGGTGACTCGTCGGTGATCCTGTCGAAGAGCGTCAACGAAAATAATATCGTTGTTATGATTGTGGGAATTGTAACCAAAACGTGCAAATAATATGTTTTTTATTAAAACTCGTTTAACACAAGGTAATTACAGAAAAAATAATGGTCGCTGTATTTTATTTTGACCAATTAACGATTATGATGCGCGCTCTTTGAACAATATAGGCTAATAAAATTGAAAAGAGGTGCGTTATTGGCGGTGCTTGCCCTGGCTTCGACCGCTGCCACTGCAAATGAACTCTCAGCAGGTGTTATTACTTCCTATTCTCCGGCGGTTTACCTAGGGGCTGGCTCGAATATCGTCCCGTTTCCGATGATCGGGTATGAAGGGGAGAAGGTGTTTTTTCGCGGTACCAGTGCTGGCCTTGGCCTCCTTCCGCTGGGTGCTCCTGTAAATGTCATCTTTCGTGTTGAATATGACCCCCGTACCCTGAAACCCAGTGATTCTAATGATGCCGATATCAAAATGCTCGATGAGCGAAAGTCCGGCGTGCTCGGTGGCGTCACCTTTCAGGTCAATAACATAATGGGGACGTTCGAAGGCACCATCGGCAGCGATATTGCGAACAACCATAACGGTATCTATGCAGAAGCGGTTTGGAAGAAGCCTTTTCATTTTGGACTGTATGGTCTAACCCCTGAGCTGGGCTATGCCTTTAATAGCGACAGACTAAACAACCATCTCTATGGCGTTTCCGATACCGAGGCGGCCCGTACTCGATTTGATGCGTTTGATGCCGGTTGGAGCGGACGTTTTTTCGTCGGAATCAGCTCATATACCTATTTAGCCCGCAACGTTCGGCTTGTTGGCTCGATTCGATATAACAAGCTAGATAGCGAACTGGCAGTGAGCCCAATCATTGACAATGATGACTCAATCTCGGGTACATTGGGTGTTTCATACGTGTTTTAACAGACATTCTGTGCAGTTACAGCAAAAGATACTCAATGTTTGATAAACACTATCTCACATGCGTCGGGAATATTTGGTAAGGACATGACAGCGGCGGACTACCTCTCGAATCTTCCGCTGTCAGCCAGTTACGGTGACAAAACGGTTATCAAATATTCTGGGGGCAATATTTCAGGCCGAGATATGCAACACAGGCACCACAACGAAACGGTCACTTTGAACGGATGAAGGCTAATGAGAACCATAGTTGAACTATATAAGGATAAGGAAGTACAGCGCCGGGCACGGGAATGCATACTCAAAGCTAAGAAGCGTTTTATTGAAGAGAAAAGAAAGAATGATGCGGATAGTGATCCTAAATAGCTGTTCGTAGTAATAGATCTTTTGATGAAAGGAGCTCAGTCAAAATTGTGCGCGTAGAACAGTTACCAGACTAGATTATTTCCACGCAGAGTACTGGCCAATCATAGCTCCTATTCCACGCCCTGAACGACGAAGAATGCACAGAGTGGATGTGAAAACCATATCCGGCACCGATATCACTACAGTTGGTGGCGCACAAAAGGCTGTGGCTATCATCGATGCCGCGATGAAATATCTCAACGATGCTAAATACCGGTTAAAAGCCTTTCTACTTCGTAACCATATCCATTTATCAAGGTGCCGATAAATGGTCGCTAAAGCACTTACGCTGGCTCACGTTAATTATTCTTCCTCAGCCTGCTCAACATATTGCTTTACAGGAAATGATACAAACCATTTCAGAACGTATGGCAAGGCTCACTCGCCTCGATAACGAATTGACCCATAAGGTAAAAATATAACGATACTACCCCATTGTAAAAGCGATTCAAGCTATGCGAGGCATCCGATTACTGGTCGCCGCTGGGGTCATTGCTGAACTCGGAGATCTCAATCGATTCGACCATCCCGGTTGCTCGATTTTCAGCCCTGCGCTATATCGATAAAAAATAAGGCAGCCGAGGCTGCCTTGCCGTATTCAAGATTCAAACTTTGCCATGATCTCGTCTTTGACCTGCGGTCTATGTCAACTAGGTCTTAGACGGGAAGTGCGGCAGTATCTGGGTGGCATTCTTCGACTGGCTTCTCGGTGGACGAGAGATGTACTACGGCATAACCGATACTCATGTAAATACAGCGCTCTGTTTCTACGGGGTCTCCGTCAATCCTTGCAAATAGGCCTTTCACCCCGGCTTGAGGCGAAATAATCGCACCGGCATGTTTAACGGCCTTGATGAACTCCGGTTCGTGGTGGATCGCGTAGACCCAGGAGGTGAAGAAGGCATCGGGAGAGGTAAAAATCAGTGGACGCTCGATAACCTCGGCGAACATCGGCGTTAGCACATTGACCAAGTCAGCCTTGAGCTTGAAATGGGCATTGATCCCCGAACGGGAGATTCCGGCTTTTTTGGCAATGGTGCTAAACGTCAATTTATCGAAGCCTTCGCTCATCGCGATTTCAAACGAGACGTTGATGATTTTTCGTCTAGTTTCGGCTGCAACCGCCTGGCTCACTCGTGGCATCATTCACTCCCTAAAATGGTCTCTGTCTATTATCTGGTGTCGAGACGCTGATTAATGGCAAAATGATACCAGTATTTCTCCAGCTCTTGGAACATAATTCTACAACGTATTGATATTCAATTACGATCTGGATAACTACCCTGGAGGATAATGTGCAAGCGGGACTAGGTGGCATTACCCGCCAGAACGTAAAATTGGTTTTGTCGCAGAGTTTAGTCTAACTACACGCGCACTGATTTTCAGATACAATTAGGCTGCTAGCGCGTAAAATTCATCCCAAACAGATAAATATTCAGGGTTGTCGAGCTGCCCATTTTTAATCATCGACCACAGCTCCACGCCAGCGAGTGTGGCCTTTGCGCCTTCGTCTGATT
>NZ_JAKJSP010000004.1:0-15159 GCF_050337085.1 Photobacterium sagamiensis
CCTCTTCAATGCCTTCGGCCACTATGTATTTCGTGCCTGTACTCAATTCAATTTCGACCACTCCACCAATTGCCAAAACTGCAGCCACCTGAGTGGGGTTTATGTAAATGACGCCATCTCTATATGTGAATTTTTCTAGTATGGATTTCATATTTTTCTTTCCCTTAATCTTTAATTTGGTTTTTGATTGCCCGGGTGGCAACACCCAGCAATAGCATATCTTCCGTGACTTTTCCGCGACGGTCGTCGGTTGCTGCGTACCATTGCCCATTTTGCCAATACAGCTGGGCACAGAAGATCTCGCCGTCCAATTCCATCATGGCCGTGCAGCCATCATGCGGGTTCCGGCCCTGCTCGATAACCAGGTGATCCCCTTTTTCCAAATGCAGCCGGTCAAAATCCTTATCAAGTACCACTACGCGGGTGGCCGAGGGTTTGGCGACCAGGTGATCCATCAGCGTCTCGCCGATGGGTGATTCTTCATGGCCGTGCGTGGGGGGCGGGAATGGCATGGCAGGTTCCGTTCTTAGCGTCGTTGCCTGGCATTATCCAGCATCTTGCTGAACCCGGCAAAGCCCACCGGGCGATTGTCGCCCGTGCGGTGTTTTCCTTCTAAAAGTTTCCGTGTTATTTGTTTGCCTTATTCTTCTGAATCTAATCCAGTCTTGTAACCAAACATTTTTTTCAATGTTGACTGTACTTTCTTTCCCACGAACAAGCTAAAAATAAACCCAACAGCGATAGAGGAATAAATTCGATATTCACTAGAGGCAGACTTTAAAGGGTTGAAAGGTGCCTCATAAGACAAAGTACCAATCAAAACACCTAATAAAACCATGGCAGAAAGTGTCATAAACCATGTAACAAGCCAAAAAACAAAATCTTTAGCACTCATAATTTTCGAATTCCGTTAATGCTTAATAGTAGTATTTGGTCTACGCACTATGTTTAATAGTTCTTCTTTTTTACTTGGTTGCTCGTCCAACACAAAGAGAACTAAACGCCGTATAACATCTTCATTGAAAATGTGATTGTCGGCAGATAATGCGAGCAGTGTGTCTTGAATCAAAACTCGAATCTCATCATTATTCGCAGACTTACTTTTTAGCATGTTTAGTACACAATCAATTTTTATGTTTGCTTCTTCTTCGCTATGTCCTGCTAATAAAGATTTTTGAAGAAGCAAATCACGTATTTTTTGCTCGGCGTCGCTATTCATTCAAACCTCGTTTTCCTTCTAAAGCTTTTCCATCATGATTCTAAAACCGTCGCTTCAACGATGTCCCAACGCTTATCGAAATTGATACTGTCACCAACGTTAAGAGGTTGTTCTTCATTCAACAGATTAGAGAGTCCTACTGCATAAGTACCTGGCACTGCTGTTATGTAATTAACTTCACCAGTTTTTGTGTCGTGAACTACCTCGACATCATTTTTAGGTGTCTGAAACTTATATTTAATCTTCATTTTCGATTTTCCGCCTTTCCTAAAATATTCAACCGATAGACTATGCTACCACTCTCAATAAGATCAGCCGAGTTTTCCTTCTATTCAGATAAAACCTTCGAGCAGATAAAAGAAATGCCGAGTGTAACGCATCACCTTGATTGCTTTATAAGCGATTGTATTAACTGATTTTACTCGATTTTCTAATTGGCCATTATAAGTATTGCAACCATAACTAATCCCCAAATCCCAATTATTACAGGAATGATAATTTCAATCACCAACTTCAAATAGACCCATCGAAAAAGAATAGCCATTTTTCTATTTATATGTATTTCTGCTTGTTTTCTGGTGTATGCCGAAACCTCATTTAAATCCTGACTGTTTTGTGGAGGTTCGTTGAAGTAAGCAAAATCTACTGGATCATATCCAGGATGCTTTAACAGTTCTTTTTTAGTTTCCAATTCAACTAGAAATGGTTTTATCCAATGAGCTAACTCAACAGCAGCAACGGATACAAAGTGCAAAAATGTATAAAGTGATAATACAAACAAAAACCAGCCAACAATTGATTGTTGATTAGATTCAAAGCTAATACCAAGAAGAGCAATTTTACTTGGTAAAGTCTCCGTCAAACCAACAAACAAGCATACTGTTGTAGATAAAAGACAGTTTCTCCTTAACTTCATCGTTTCGTCTGAAAAAGGATTATTAAAAATTGAAAAACTCATAAGTTACCTTAGCTTATAACATTGAATTCAACGATTTGAGATCGTATATCACGCTATGCTACCAGACACTTATAGCTTTTCATTGCCACTAGTCGCAAAAATTCTGCTTTCTTCTATTGGATCAGCTGGTCAATTTCAGTGATGGCCCGGTGGCTCAGGCAGTCGGACAGCTGGCCCACCAAACCTGCGATCTCCGTTTCGGCGGGGCAGCCCTTGTTAAAATTGTATCTGGCCCAGTCGATCGGGCGGCAGGCTTGCTGTGATTCAGTCAGCAAGGCCCGTTTCGCCCGGATGGTTTCGATAAGTACCTGTTCGTTGCTCCCCAGCGGGATAGTGAGACTGTTCATCCGTTACCTTACTGTGTTGGGTGGTTGCCGAGTGCTTGCTGCTGGCGACGACGAGCCAGTAACTTGCTGCCCTTGCGCCGGCTCTTTTCCTCGCCATGATTTTTCCTTACAGTTGATTTAACCTGACATTAATCGCGTGCAGCTTTGTTTTTTCGGCTGCAATGGTGTTTTTCACTCGCAGAGATTCGCGCTGCAAATGCTCGCGCTCGGTGAGGGGCTGCTCACCGTTCCACTGGCAGTATTCGGTATCGGCGAGCTCGCAGCAATACGTGTGGGATTGTTGCAAAAAATTCAGCCAAGGCTCAGAATTCCTTCTTTCTCATCTAATCCAGCGACCCAATGACCAACCCCGAATTCAAATGGAAACACTTTGCCCCTGAAATCATCCTTTGGTGCCTTCGGTGGTATGGTTCGACACCAATGAGTTACGCAAACCTCAGCGACATGCTGGCAGAGAGGGGGATTTCGGTTAATCGTTCTACCATTTATCGTTGGTTCATTGAATATGCCCCCGCATTACGTAAGAAGTTACGTCGCCATCAATTCATCCGGACAGACTCTTCGTGGCAGCTCGATGAAACCTACGTCAAAGTGAAGGGGAAATGGCACTACCTTTACCGTGCCATCAATAAACAAGGCGAGACACTGGATTTCTATTTCTCTCACAAACGTAATAAAGAAGCCGCGTATCAGTTTCTTAGGCGCGGCCTGAGATATTATGGCTTAGATAATCAGCCTAAAACGTTAAACACAGACAAGCATTCCTCATACGCCAATGCGATTGCCCGCTTGAAGAGAGAGGGACGACTGCGAACGGATGTCGAGCAACGGCAAGTGAAGTATCTCAATAATGGTATCGAGTCCGATCACGCCCCCATCAAGAAGCTCGTTGTGGCCACCGGTGGTTTCAAAATACGAAAGCGAGCCTGGTCAACCATCCAGGGATTCGAATCATTACGGATGTTGAACAAAGGCCAGTTTGATTTCTGGTTACGTCATGATGAACGTAAAACCCTTGTGCGGGAGAGATCCGCCTTCATGAACCGCCTCTTCAATGTTGAAGTGATTTACTCGTAGTTTTAAGTCAATTACTGGCTAGATCTGCTCTATCTGATTATTTGCAACAACGCCGTTCTAGCAAGCTTTGGGCATTTTCGAGTTGGTGCGTCATGCTCATTTTTTCTGAAAGCGTGCGGCAAAGATCGACTTTAAAATTTCCGCCAAATTTTACGCAACGCTTGCAAATGGAAGTTAGTAAGCATTGCTAACTGATAGGCGGCTCTCAAGCATCACATTAGTTCAGATATTGAAAATCGAAGTGAGCAGAGTATGAATGAGTAAACACTCTAAGTAGAAAAGGGGCAAAAGCCACTTAGGACTGCGAGCAACGTTCGAGTAACTATTCAATGCGAAAGTGTTGGAAGAAAGAGGTGATTACGCTCGAAAATGGTAAAAAGCGAGCTGACATCGGGGCCGTATCAACAGATGAATAGTGCAAAGGGCCTATGCCCCTTAACGTTAGGCTGCACTTGGCATATAGTCATTTTCAAGGCATTTTTTACGAAGCTAATTGTCACGAATTACGCCCCATGCGTGCGTGTTGGAGCTTTTGATGAGTGTCTATCGTTCTTAGGGGGGAAAGCGGGTAGCCCTGTCCATTCGCATTTTCCGTACAAGTTCAGCTCCTGTCACTCACTGGGGCCATGAATCCGAAAGATCTTGTCTTTCCTGAAGCTAACCGTGTCGCCTTATTTCTGGCCTCCTTGTTCATCCTCCCTGATAAGCGACTGTCCATATTCAGCTTTGAATCCGCGTATCTTTCCCTGATAAGTGCCGTCATCCAGTTTATTAACCTTTTCAACCAGTATTTCTATTCGATTGTTTGGAGCGTGGCCTTTGGTCTTGAGTACCACAGACTTAGAGTCTTCTATTTCACAGATCTGGCCTTCCGTTGTTGTTATCGATTGTGAGATATCTCTTATTATTAGTTTCATACCCCTTTGCTTCCTGTCGTGATGAATATAAAGCCTAGCACACGGGTTTTGGCTGTCTGGAAGTTTCCGCAAAAGTCCCGAAAACACTGGTGTTATGCTGTAGAGACAGTGCTAAATGAGCAACGTCTGTAAATTCCATTAATTAAGGAATCTACAGCATGATAACCAAAGCCAGGGCGCAGGCCCGAACACTCACACCAAAAGAAATCAAACACGGCATTCGCATTGCGGGCGTTCGTCAGCAACCAGAGCGAAACCAGCTTGTCTTATACCTCAGTCATGCGGCTTGTCTGCGAATTACAGAGATAGCCCAGATTCGGCCATACGATATTCTGACCAAACGGGGCGAATTACGAGAATCGTTTGTGCTGCCAGCTGCGTTCGGAAAGGGAAAGGCAAAAGCCCGGCGAGTATGGCTGACACATCAAAAACTACGAGTGGCCATCAATACCTATTGTCGGTACCGGTTAGAAAACAGTATTGGTCTGGGTAAACCAGATGAGTATCGCGGCCTTGCTCCGAAATCACCTCTGATCCGTTCAAATCGCGGCGGCGCATATGCCTTGGTTGCCAAACGGCGGCGGATGAAGGACTACACCTTTAAATACTATGGCGCTTGCGATGGACTGGAAAGATTGATGCGCTCGATTTATGTGAGTGCTGGGCTAAAAGGTGCTAGTAGTCATTCTGGCCGTCGTTCTACGGCCACAAATTTGAATGAGCTGGGTGTTTTACTGGGAGAGATACAAAAACTATTGGGGCACTCTGACTATCAGCAAACGCTGACGTATATCGACATACGGCCAGCTAGAAGAGCGGATATGGTTATCGGTGTGATTTAGAAGGAAAAAATTRGAGAACCGTTAAGATGGAGGAACTGCCTAAATTCGGTTCAATTTTTCATATCGAAACACTAGTTTACAAATGTTCGCAGGTAAGGAYTGAGCRGTTAAATCATGTTGATGGAGATTATGTGGTTATCTYGGCAATTTACATGGAGCACGATTACTCAAGATCTCCTAACATGAAATCGTCTTAGTGCTAACACTACTATGTTCAATCGGGAAAGAAGGAGTTGTTTGTGGGACGGTTAATTGTCTTAAATGAAACTGATGAAACAGGTTGGCAGCAAGCTCGGCCTTTGATGATCAATACAGACCAAATTAGGTCTGTTGAACAGCTCCCAACCGTAAACGGACTATCTGATACCGTAAGTCGGATCACCTTGATCAATCCTGTCACATTTCAATACGGTGAGGTTGAGCAACGAACAATGCATGTTGAGCACATTGTTTTTGAAAAAATAAGTGAAATAGAGACGTTAGCGAATGGTGTAATTATCAAGACTGACTACGCAGAAAGAAAGCGTCAAATAGACCGTGAAATGGAATAAGGAAATCACGTTCATGAGCGACTTTTGCGCACAACTCATTGCGGGTTTCGAGATGTCCCTGAATTTGTCTGAAAGGTGCTTTGGGTAAGGGATAGAGAGTAGACTTCCGACTTTTGCCAACAGACAGGAACGTTCATGGCCAAAAAACCGGGAAGTCAGCGGTGGCAAAGGATCCCGACCAATTTAACACCTCAGCAGTTCGATGAATTTATCTTACCCCACCTCAAGCAACCCAAGTCTGGACCATCCCCCAAAATCACCGACTATAAAATATTCAACTACATCCTGAAACTCTTACACACGGGTTGTCAGTGGGCTGAACTCCCAATAGAAAAAGGGGATGACTGTCGTCCGGAAATTCATTACTCCCGCATTTACCGGAAGCTCAGGTACTGGAGCCGGCACGGTTGCTTTGATCGCATCTTTGAAAGCACGGTGTTCCGATTGGATGAGCACGGCCTTCTGGACATTAGCATTNTCCACGGTGATGGGACGTCAACGACCGCCAAGAAGGGAGGAGATAACCTTGGATTCAATGGGCATAAGCACATGAAAGGCGATAAAGTCGTGGCTGTTTGTGATCGCAACTGCAACGTCATCGCCCCCTTTATCNCGGCACCTGGAAATCGCAATGAATGTCCTTTGCTGCCAGAGGYAATGAAATCTCTGAAACAGATAGTTAAGGCGGTTGGCCTTGACCTGAAAGGTCGCATCATGAGYCTGGATGGTGTGTATGATAGCCGAGCCAACCGGAAGGTGATNTTCAACCAGGGGATGACACCGAATATTCCGGAGAATCCCAGGAACCGCAAGGCTTCCAAGCGGGGGCGAAAGCGGTTTTATGANCCGGATATCTTCAAAGAGCGTTTCCGTACCATCGAGCGTGTTTTTGCCTGGGAAGACAAATTCAAGCGTCTGTTGCTCCGGTTTGAACGGCTCAGTCCCGTGCATTACGCGTTAAAAACGATCGCTTACTCTATGATCAACCTCCGGCACTTCTGCCAGGGCTGAGTTTTGCAAGTAAGTGGCGTCAGGAGGGTCTCAGACGGGGCTCTCCCGGATAGCTGCGCTCAGCAAACACCGGGGGCAGCGAAAATCGGTGACTTGACGCACGGCAGAGCTAAAACTCCAACTTCAAAACGTCATAGAAGACCATTCCGATTACGAGCCAATTCCAATTACTCTACAACCCGCAATGAGTTGGAACGTAAAACCCTTGTGCGGGAGAGATCCGCCTTTATGAATCGTTTATTCAATGTTGAAGTGATTTACTCGTAATTTTAAGTCAATGATTGACTAGATCCGCCTCATCAGATTATTTGCAACAGCCCCATAGAAGCTAGTCAGCATGCAAGTCGGCGACAAATGTGGTGTTGTGTGTCGCTTGGCCGTTTACGGGCGGCGCTAAGTTCGCGACATGAGCCATCCTGAGATGCGGGTGGCTAGTGCTAGCGGGGCGTGCCTCGCGAAAAGCGCGATGACCTTGTTCTGGAGACCCGGGATCACCACCACCTGCCCCTTCTTCATGGCGGTATAGCCCACCTCGGCCACCGCGCGTGCATCCATAAGACGGAGCGGCCACCCGGTCGCGAGCCGCACGTTCTCCATGTCCGCTCGCCCGAAGAACGCGCTCCGCGTCGGTCCGGGGCAGAGGCACGTAACGCTGACGCCGGTCCCAGCGAGTTCGYGTGCAAGCGCCTCAGAGAAGCTGAACACATAGGCCCGCGTCGCGAAGTGCACCGAGACGTTTGGCCCGGGCACAAAGGCGGCGATCGAGGAGACGTTGAGGATCATTGCGGGTGTGCGCGCGGGACGCTGACGCARGAACAGCTTCGTCAGATGTGTCAGCGCTGTGACGTGGACCTGAATCATCTTGAACTCCTGCTCCAGATCTGTGACCTCGAAGGGTCCATACACGTTGAAGCCAGCATTGTTCACAAGTGCGCTCACGGTGACCCCTTCTTGGTCAAGCGCGGCGAAGATGCCGGCGGGCGCAGTCGGATCCGCGAGGTCTCTGGCCAGCACAATCGCCTGGACGCCGTGGCGTTCCTCTGTCTCGACCTTGACCGCTCCAAGCCGTGCCTCGTCCCTGCCGGTGAGGACGAGGTTCCACCCGTCCTCYGCGAACAGGTGCGCGAATTCGCGCCCGATCCCGCTTGAGGCTCCGGTGACGAGTGCGTAGGGACTTGCGCCCTGCACAGCACCTGCCGAGTCCACAGGTCGATGTGTCATCAAAGTTCTCCATTATTTAAAGTAGTAACGATAGCTGGATACAGTACTGAATGAGTCATCCCCTCATGTCGCTTGCCATAGCGAGCAGGTACGTCCTGTGTCCAGTCACTGGGAATGACCAAGGGTAGTATTAGAAGCAATCGTAAAATAATCCTCCTGAGCCATGTGGCTTTTCTCACATCAATATTTAGGCCATCCGAAATAGCAGACAAGCTCAATGGATTTGGCCCGGTATATCCTCTTTTAACTGAATAGATAATCAGAATTAGGCCGATAATGCTCAAACCAATGTTAAGCCCTTGTCCTGGAGGAAGACCAAATAATTCCGTTCGATACTCACGAAAGAAATCAATAAAAATACGAAAAAATCCGTATGCAAAAAGGAAGCTACCAAGCAGAAAACCACGTGGCGGTTTTTTGTTTCTTATAAAGAGTAAAACTGGGACCAATAATAGGTTCTTTAGTCCATCGTACAAAACTACGGGATGTCGGAATCCATCCGTATCGGGGAACTTCACAGCCCACCATACATCAGTCACACTGCCAACAATTTGACCATCAATGAAATTGCCTATCCGGCCAAGCCCCATGATAAATGCAGCAGCAATAATGAGTTCATCTGCAAGAGAAAGAAAATTTCTCCGATAAACCTGGCTAAAGAGCAAAGTGCCAAGTGTACCGCCGATTAAAATGCCATGGGTTGCCATTCCCCCAAGCCAAACCCATAAGATGTGTGAAAGATGATCGCTATAGTATGGCCATTCATAGAAAATAACCTCCACAGTTCGTCCACCAATTAATACCCCGGCGGCAGTCAGAATGGTTAGATCATAAACTTCCCGGACATCCATACATAAAGAGCTACGCATGGTACGTAACCAGTGGAATAATCCAAGAAAGCCAAGAGTGTAACTCAGACCATACCACCAGAGGTACATCCTAGCGATCTGACCTATTACAGGGTCGATGTCATGAATGAATAATCCAGTCATCTTATATTATTCCAAATGTAGAATAGCCTTCCATACAGTAAATTAAAAGGTTAGATCGTTCAGCTTAATACGCGATGGCCTTACAGCCAGAGGTTAAAGAAAAGTCAGCTTCATATAGGAGGTCATATATCTACCACCCATTATATGCAACAAGGCAAGCATAGTTTGAGCTTGAACATAAATCCAATTTGTTGATATAACCTTGCTATACAATATGTTTGCCAACCAAGATAGAAATGTCACTTGCACCCTCAAAATGCTCTGCTGCTAACACAGCCCAGATTCGTCTGTTAACCCAATATAGTGATGTCACATTCTGGTATGGTGAGTTCCCGTTACTAACCGTATCCAGAGCTACGTGTCATGCTGCTTGCTATGAGCCAAAAAGAATTAAATCGCGTTGATGTTATTCTCGATGTTTGTGAAAAACGATTAACCCAAATCGATGCATCAAGATTGCTCAACTTAACGCGAAGACACATTCAACGGTTAGTGAATCAATACAGACAGAGCGGTGCACCAGGCTTGGTTTCAACAAAGCTGCCTCATCAGATTATTTGCAATATTAAGCCCTCATAGCCCACCTTTTGTGCTCAAGTCTATTCTGCATCGAAAAAATAGGTCACCGGGTGGGCTTTCTAATCTACTGTAAAGTTATTAACAGCCATGTTCCATTAGGCACTGTAAATTGTCGTCAGCGCCAAAATACACAGGTTCTTGCTGATTTCGGAACAGTTTTAATGGCTTACCATTTGCAGTGAAATAATGCAGTTGTCCATCGTGAACATGTAGCATAGTGCCTTCAGGGATCCCTACCACAATTTCATGTGGATTAACCAAAAGAAATTCCTCGATGCGCTCATCACGAGTTTCCCCCATATGACCGTTAACGGCAGCTTCAATATAGTGCGGATTAATTTGGAATGGGATCAGATTTAATGATGGCAAAATTGCAGCTGTCACAATCGGCATATCGTTCGTGGTTCGTATGGTTGGTGCCGAAATATTGGTACCTGCACTCCAGCCAATATACAGTTTATTTTGTTCTAACACCGCTTTGCGAATGGGGCCAATCAACCCAAGATCATGTAAAGTTTTATTCAGCACCCAAGTATTACCACCGCTAACTAAGATACCATCCGCGTCTTCAATAGCTTTGATAGGATCTTTAGCCTGATGTATGCCCGTTACTTCACAGCCAAATTGAGTCAAGCTATCTTGCACCATCTGAGTGCGTTCATCATAATCAGCCCGGATGACGGCATAAGGCAAAAATACCAATTTTTTTGCCCCGTTGCGTTTAATAACATCCCCAATCCAATCAAGACCATATTCAAGGGGTTTAGTGTTTCCGGGCAACATACCATTACTAAATAGCATAATATCCATTAAAACAATCCTTTTAATTTAATTAACTATATGAAACCAATAAATTCAAAAAATAACGACAGTAGGGCAGAATAAGGGATCGTAAATGCTATGTTGCCAACCGATCTGCTGTAATTCTAATTACGTCCACTACTATGTCACTCGCTGCTTGCAATGATTTAACAGGCAGGTATTCATAAATAGAGTGGAAGTTATGCGCGCCAGTAAAAAGGTTCGGGCATGGCAATCCTTTTTGCGATAACACTGCCCCATCATAACCACCTCGCATTGGAATGGCTTTCATTGTAATGTCGTTACGCTGATACGCCTCTTTAGCAATATCAATCGGGAAGCTAGCTTCCCCTTCTAAGCTATTCGCCACATTCTCATAGCGGTCTGACAAGTCAATATCAACTGTATGATCCCCCCACAACTTTGCACAACTATCAGCTAGGTTTTGTAAGAAAGTCATGCGATCTCGATAACCTTGTCGGGTAAAATCTCGGATATCCATTTTAAGTATTGTTTTTGAACTATTACCCGCCAGCTCTTTTACCCAGTAATAGCCTTCGCGTCCCTCAGTGTATTCCGGCGCTTCACCACTTGGTAACATGGCAATAAATTTATGTGCCATCAACAGTGAATTTTTCAGTTTACCTTTTGCCGACATCGGGTGTGCAGATTGACCCGTAAAGGTGATAACGGCATTCCCTGCATTCCAGTTTTCATAAACAAACTCACCGATACCACAGCAGTCTAATGTGTAGCCAAAATCAGCTCCGAAACGTTCAACATCAAAAGCTTTGGCACCGCGTAATCCTTGTTCTTCATCGGGCAAAAAGGCGACTTTCACCGGGCCGTGTTCAATGTCGGGATTGGCTTTCAGTACCTGTAGCGCATGCATGATGGCAGCAATTGCAGCTTTATCATCAGCGCCTAACAGGCTGGTACCGTCAGTGACGATGATCTCTTGCCCGTGATATTGGGCAATTTCAGGAAACTCTGCTTTCTTTAATACAACATTCAGTTCCGAATTCAAGCAGATATCTCCGCCCGTATAACTCATAATTTGCGCATTAGTGTCGCCAGTTTGCTCGGCACTGGTATCTAAATGGGCAAAGAATGACACTGTTGGAATTTTCTTATCAATATTGGCTGGTAACGTCGCCGTTAATATCGCAGTATCATGCAATACAATATCTTTAAGGCCTAATTGTTCCAGCTCTTGTACCAGTCGTTGTGCCAGCTTCATTTGCCCCATAGATGAAGGCATAATGCCAGCTGCGCCATTTATACGGTTCGTTGTCGTATTAATACATGTGTAATTTAAGAAACGATCAACAATATTCATTAGTGACTCCAGAACTTATTCGTTATTTAACTTTATCGTCAATTTAAATTAAGCAAAGGCAAGATCAATAATGATCTCGCCTTGAGCGCCTTTACACGAAGATCTGCGAGCAAATAACAACTGACAACAAACCACCTAGCATAGGAATTGCAGTACGTTTTACGAGTTCAATTGGTGATACATTAGCAACACCCGCACAGGCGATAACCACACCTGCAACGGGTGATGCAGAACGCATTAGGCCAGATGCCAGCTGCATTGGTAAGGCAACAGACGCAGCTGCTGTGCCGACTTGAGCCGCTACATCTGGTGCTAAGTTAGAGAAGCTAAAGAAGGATGCATTACCAGAGCCAGACAGCAGCGTCACCAACATAATGATCATTACTAGTACAATGACCATCGCGAGGGAACCCAGACCCATATTCGCCGCTGAACCTAACAATAGATCGATAAAGCCAATTGTCTTTAAACCGGTAACAAATATTTTTGCTGAAATAATCAAGCTCACTACACTGGCAAACACACTACCCATGCCATCCAGGTATACCTTCAATGATGCCGCGACCTCTTTACCTTTACGGGTATAGATAAAGTCACACACCATTGAGATAAATAGTGCAATAAACATGGCGGTTACTACATTCATGTGTATTGTGGTAATCGCAAATTTACTGAATGTCAGAAGCAATATCAGAGGCAGTACAGGTAAAATTGCAAACCATTTAGGCGCTTTGCGTTGTTCTTTCGCTTCAAGATTAAATTCATGGATCACGCCATTCGCTTCATCTTTCTTGTCGAAATAGCGCTGACAAACAAAATGAAGTGTAGCAATCACAGCCATAGAAACCAAAGCAACCGGTAGCTGATAGTTAGCAAAGTAGGTTGCGACATCAATACCAGACACTTCCGCTGCCTTGTTTGCAGCGGAAGAGGCAGGGCCTAAATCTAAACAACCTGTAGTGGCCACGACAGCGGCAGCGGCTGCTGGGTTACAACCCACACCAACCAGAACCGGATACATGGCTACCAGCAAGAGTAGCGCCAGACCAGTCGCACTCGGAATAAAGATATTGATCGACTGGCCAATAAAGTAAGCCATCGATAATACTAAATACGGGTTTTTAACATGAGCTAACGGCTTGGTGGCAATCTGTACCATCGCGTTTGCAGCACCAATGTGGCTCATGTATTTTGAGAAGCCACCGACTGCCATGATGATCAAGCCCAGTTTCGCCAAGGTAGACGATGAAACCACTTTAATGACTTCAAAGAAGTCCACCACAACCGAACCGGTATGCGTACCACCTTTCGGCAGAAAATCAGGGGTGCCATTCATTACGCCCAAAGCGATCATGAATAAACCGGATAAAAGCAAAATTGCCTGAGTGTTATATTTTTTAGTAATAAAATATCCAACGCTAAATATTGTTGGTAGTGCTAAGTAAGTAACCATTTTAAACCTCTTAAACGATTCATTTTATATGCAGAAAACATTCAAACTTTTAACGGTAGTTTATTAAAGTTACAAGAGCTTCCTCCTGGATTTATCAGTAGGATAATATAGACAACTTCTTATAAAGCAATTAAATAGAAAGGGTGTTGGGTATCAGGTTTTGAATATACTAAACTCTGAAAATAAACTTTCTATTCTGTCAAATCTATTGTCTTTTTCAGTTTTGTCAGATAACCCTTTAATAAAGGCTTCAATTAAAGCAAATCCGGATGTCCTATTATTAAAAAAGCCACCACTCATACTTTCGACGTTAAATTGCACGTCACAGTAAGTAACAAAAGGATTAACTGGCTGATCGGTAATGAAAATTATTTTCCCACCAAATTTATTAAACCAGCGAACAAGGCGAACCGTAATATTGGAAAAACGATGATAAGATATAGCCAGTAAAGTATCATTTCCAGTGACATCTGCTAGCTGATGTGGAAGTGTAGAAATATCGGCTTTTAATAACACGACATCTTTGCGTAAGTAACGGGCTAACAAGTAAAAATAGTTCGCCAACGCTTCTGAAGATGCACTACCAATGACATAGAGTTTTCCTTTAGGTTCTCGCATATATGCCACAGCGCGTTCGAAGTCATCTTCAGAAAGGGTGGAAAATGTTTCTTCCATATTGCTTATCACTTCTTCGAAATGAGTTGTCAGCATACTCTTATGACTATTCGGTTGAGCATCGCTTTCATAACGCTCAATCGGGGTGCTTAGCACCTGAGTTAAATCATCAGTAACATGTTTTTTAAAGTCGAGAAAACCTTCGAAGCCCAACCGTTGTAAGAAACGGCCCAAAGTTGCCTTGCCGACTCCGATCTGCTTACACAATTCATCAATTTTAGCGAACGGCAGCATGGTGTAATGCTCCATAAAATAACAAGTGATCAGCTTCTCGGCTGGAGTTAATGATTCCACGTTATTAACTGCATCTATGAAGCATTGCTTATTCATGGGGCTTA
The DNA here is from genome assembly GCF_050337085.1 of Photobacterium sagamiensis. Classification (NCBI taxonomy): domain Bacteria; kingdom Pseudomonadati; phylum Pseudomonadota; class Gammaproteobacteria; order Vibrionales; family Vibrionaceae; genus Photobacterium; species Photobacterium sagamiensis. The sequence continues at coordinate 14,321 of NZ_JAKJSP010000004.1, forward strand.
TTTCCCAAAACATTATCGATATGGGAAAATATTCCACTCTTGAGGGCGGGATTACAAGGGAATAGGAATTTCCCATACTCAAACTGTGATCTAATGCATATATAAAAAACCAGGTCAAATAATATGTATTATTATCAAGCCATTATCGATATTACTGTTAATAATTTACCGATGTCTGGTCACCCTTGTTTGATTGATATTGAGCACTGTGAATTTGTTGCTCAACTCATTGAGGGTTGCTGTCGCAAACTGAATTTCGTCTTCGATATTCTCAGCAAGCACGGTTCTTCAGATACAATTAGGCTGCGAGCTAATAGAATTGGCGCCAAGGTGGCATTCCTTCGGAGTCTATATCTGGCCTTTCTTAATCATTTGCCACAACTTCACACCTGCTATCGTGGCATTCGATCCTTCCTCTGGTTTCCACCCCAGACATTGATGCATTTTCCGTTTGATTGGGCGATGGCTTTACCACATTTCCAGCTAGAAAAATTTGTGATCATAAAAGTGATCACTTTTTGTAATTGCATTGAAAATTGGGTCACAAAAGCTGCGACTAAACAAAGAACTAGGCAAAAACAGCGAAAAAAGTAATATACATTACTTCCCTCACTACCCCCGTCAGAATCGAAACCACAACATAGAAAAGTGATCACTTTTGGGGTGAATATGAAAAAAGAACACTTTATAAATAATCACTTACATCGCTAGTCGGTACTGATCTAATTTTAAGTACGGCTAAAGTGATCATAACTGCGAATCAGACTGCCAACTCATTGCGGGTTGTAGAGTAATTGGAATTGGCTCGTAATCGGAATGGTCTTCTATGACGTTTTGAA
>NZ_JAKJSP010000005.1:0-13432 GCF_050337085.1 Photobacterium sagamiensis
AGTCGGCACACTTTATCTTTTTGTATTCACGCTTACGCCTAAATACGAATTTGGCGGAGAGATAGGGATTTGAACCCTAGATACGCTACAAACGTATGCCGGTTTTCAAGACCGGTGCTTTCAACCACTCAGCCATCTCTCCGAAGGCCGCTGATAGTAGGGAACACCGATAGCAATGTAAAGCTCTGTTGTGCCAACCGATTAATAAGTAGGCCATTAAACGTAACGCGCATAATGACTACCGCAGCAGCAGAAAGACATACATCAGAACAGAAACAGAATTTTGAGAGTGGGATCATTAATTCCCCTTGCGGTATGGTGTATGTTGCATATTAACGTTGTTCCTGATCTGTTTGTCCCCATCATTTGTCTTGATGGGGATTTTTTTGTGCCAGGATAAGCCTAAATTAATGCCTAATTAATGCCCTATTTAACGTAATGGGCATATGTCGCACCGTGTTTTGATGCTTTGGATCGAAGAAAAGTTAACCGCTTGATTGAATACGCGGAAGTGCACCCATATGTATATTATGAGTCTCTTAAATTTTTTATGGGTAAAAAATAGAGGTAACTATGGGAATTAAACCTGGTCCAAAGCCAATTGCAAAATCAACTGGGAAGCCAGATAGGCGTCGACGGGATAATAAAGATATCCCGGGGAATACGCCATCACTTAAGCCTCACAAGCACAAGAAAGGTGATTAACAAATCATAAGGGTTGTTTATAACACCTGTAAACTGAACTCCGATAGGCTGCCATTTGGCGGCCTTTTTTGTCTCCATTCTAGAGTGATGTTCTTGTCACGGTGTCACATTTTTTCGGTCACCCATAACACCTAGCCTAGCGCTCCTTATCCCCATTCTTTTCCTGAACTACTCACCGATTTTGTGGATGAAAAGCAGCCAATTTAACGTAATGGGCACTTAACGCACCGCTTTTGTAAGATCTAATTAGAAATGTCAGGCTGTTCTTGCTTCTCACCTTTTCGATGTCATTTTGAGTAGGTATCCGCTTTTGTTAAAAAAAATTCGTCTTTAGCATTTTTAATGCAAATCAAAACGTTAGCTTAACCCATCAAATAATACGTTATATCAAGCACTTAGGATTGATTCGGGATGGTTTACCTTTGCCTTGGAGTCTGTATAGTTATGTATATGTACCTATCGGCGGAGAGAAAAAGATGCATATCTAAATGGGCTTACTCGTCACTCTAGGAATAATGATTTTTAATGCTGGGAGGTTTTTTGGGTTGGTAGAGCAAGCTTTAAAAGCTTCTTGTAAATCAAAGGCATAGGTTGCATTTTTATGCGAAATTTTATTCTTGAAATTTATTATCAGAACCAGATGCTAGAACATAGAGAACTCAAACAGATTGGATTCCAGCCAATGCCGGGTGAAAAGGTCTATGTTTCTTTTTCAAATAAAAATCACTCTGAGCAATGGGGTAATTGGTGGCTCGTGAAAGAGCGAAAGTTTTGTATGTTTAGCGACCACTCAGAAACGATGCAATTACATTGTGAACCGTGTGATTCTAATGATTGTCGGTAGTTAATTTTACCATAACACCCGTAAACCGAACCCTGAAAGGTCGCTATCATGAGGCCTTTTTTATGTCTTTTCGTTACATGACCTCGCTAGTTCTGCGGCGAATTTCGAAAGAAGTCACAAAATTCGTTAGCTACTTATGAGATCATGAGCACTATAACTCAAAGCGAAATACTTGCTTCCAATATTCACCCTAATTCTGGCTAACAGATTAGGGCTTTTTTTTGCCTATTGAATATAACGCCCGTAAAGCTGCTCAAAGCTTGTTGGTAGGATTTTCTACCTCTATTCCTTGCAATGGCTGTCAATTCTTATTATCTTTTTTAAGTGCACTGGAACGCGAAAGCATTCCTGATGCAGAAAAAACTGCGTATCAGTTTTAGGCCGCCTTTTATGGCGGTCTTTTTTGTACCTGTACCACAGAGGCTGAGCGTTACACGATCACGCCAAGTTTAGGCTCAAGATGAAGAAAAGCCGCGTGTGTAGCCACGGCTTTGAGTTGGATATTTTGGACTTTATAACTAAATAAGAAAATCGTCTAAGTTAGCACCCTCATCGAGTACTTTCTTTAAAGCACTCGGTGTACGGCCTTGACCTGTCCATGTCTTTTCTTCACCGTTTTCATCGATGAACTTATATTTAGCTGGCCGCGCTTCGCGAGGTTTCTTGGGTGTTTTAGCCGTAGTTGCTAAAAGTTCTTCTGGGTCAATACCGTCAGACAATAGCATTTGACGATATGCTTCTAATTTTTCTTCATGTTCTTTATTTGCAGCTTTAGCTTGTTCTTCTTCTGCTGTGCGCTCATTTACAATCTGAGTCAGTTTTTCCAACGCTTCTTGTAGCTGCTCCAGTGTCATAGATTCACGAGTAAAAGTGCGCAAGCTGCGAATGTTCATTAATAGTTGTATAGCGTCTGTCATGGTTTCTGTTTTTACTCAATTGAATGAAATTGTATTTTACAATACAAGATGCCTTTTACCTATGACGCCTGACCTGGCGGTCGTTATCCCCGTCTTTTACCCGATCTAACCATTGATTTTGTGGATGAAAAGTAGTCTATTTAACGTAATGGGCACTTAACGCGCCGAATTTTGGGAAAGATTTTGTAATCTCCACTTGTAAGTGTCTGGTAGCATATGGAGATATACGATCTCAGATCGTTGAATACAATGTTATGTGTTTTTCGGCTAGGTGATAAGTAAGAAAAATGACAGAGTTAAGAGATGAAATTATAAATTCAGTCAGACACTTAGACCAAATTAATTATTTGTATAAATGTGACGTTGACATAGTTAAGTTAAAAGCTGAAAGGTGTAAAATTTTAGAGGCTCTTGCATATTATTGTCCTGAATCTTCGTTTTCTGATTTAGTCATAGATCAACTATCAATGATTAGCAGCCATAAATATGTAGAGTTGGGAGGTAAGTTGTACCCATACATTCTGTTGGATGTATTACATCGTATGCGTCTGGTTGAAGTTAATAAACCAGACTATAAACCATTTAAGCGTAATGGTTCTCCTTTAAAAGGCACCAATTTATATCATGTACACCATAGCTTACATTTTGAAATGATATTCAACTTTATTCGCTATTTCGAGAAAACTTACCATCGAGATGAATTGATTTTTGAGCAGTTAAATCAGTTATATGATCAGTATCCAAATAGAACAGACCATATGGCTATATTTGTAAAAGATGAAATGATTAAGTCAGTGGAATGGGATGTAAAAAATAAAACCGGCGAATGGTTAATGTATCAAATTATTAATAATCAAATTCATTTTGTGGCTTTGGCATTACATCAAACAGATGATTTGGTTTTGTTTGAGTTAATTCAGTCACACTTGAAATGAAACACATAAAAGGCAATCAAGGGTGATGCATTACACACGGCGGTTTTGGTATGGAGTTTGGTGTGCTCGGTAAGTTCATCGTGGCACACCTTATTGCGGGCGTTATGTTGCAGGAGAGGAAAGTAAATGGCAATTGTATATAAAGTAAAAGATGGAGATTCTGAGGTTGATAGAATGGTCAAGATTGGAGAGTTTTCTGTCGATATGTTGCATGATAAATTAGAGGTTTATAAATGCAAATTCTTAGGGGAATTTCAGCCAGCTTTCAATAAAGAATCCGCTTCTGACTATTATTCAAGAATAGTTATTGAAGTTACTAATGATGATCTTATCGCTCAAAAGCTTCCTAAGGTTGGGTTCTACTTAGTTGAAAAATTGCGAGCCAAAGACGCCAGTTTTCTGATGGGCTGAGCAACATAACACCCGTAAAGCGTCTCAAGCTTGCTGGTAGAATTAAGGTCGTCATTGGCGGCCTTTTTTGACGGATGACTGAAAATTACTGTACAAAAAACGTACAGCTGTTATTATCTCGCTCGCTCTGTTGTACAGAGAGTTATTAAATGCAACATCAAGTACAAGTTAAACCTTCAGCTACATCTACATCTACGTTATCGTTTTGTACCTCAGTGTTTCCCTTATATTTACCGTAACATTAAATAATTCAACCGCTTAGCACGTCGCATTCTGGCGATTTATTTATTAATTTTYATAAGGGRCAGCATATGTCTAATTCAAGTACTGGTATCGTAAAATGGTTCAACGAAGATAAAGGCTTTGGTTTTATCACGCAGGATAACGGCGGCGCTGACGTATTCGTTCATTTCCGNGCTATCGCTTCTGAAGGTTTTAAAACTCTAGCTGAAGGTCAAAARGTTTCTTTTGACNTAGAGCAAGGCCAAAAAGGCCCTCAAGCAGCGAATGTAGTTGCTTTATAATTAGAAGACTTATCTTCTGAAAAAATGCTGGCTATGGCCGGCATTTTTTATATCTGTCGTTTGGCATACATTCAACATCACAGCCAAACAATGAAAGGTCGCCCCAGGCGGCCTTTTTTACGTTACAGGGTTATGATTTTGGTTACCTGTAAGGCCTGACCTGGTGTTGGTTATCCACCGATTTTGTGGATGAAAAGGCTTTGTTGCAAAAAATTCAGCCTGGGCTCAGAATCGCTTCTTTCCTCATTTCATCCAGTGACTCAATGACCAACCCCGAATTCAAATGGAAACACTTTGCTCCTGAAATCATTCTCTGGTGCCTTCGTTGGTATGGTTCAACCCCAATGAGCTACGCAAACCTCAGCGACATGCTGGCAGAGCGGGGGATTTCGGTTAATCGTTCAACCATTTATCGTTGGTTTATTGAGTATGCTCCGGCATTACGTAAGAAGTTACGTCGCCATCAATTCATCCGGACTGACTCTTCGTGGCAGCTTGATGAAACCTACGTCAAAGTGAAGGGGAAGTGGCATTACCTGTACCGTGCCATCAATAAGCAAGGCGAGACACTGGATTTCTATTTCTCTCACAAGCGTAATAAAGAAGCCGCTTATCAGTTTCTTAGGCGCTGCCTGAGATATTACGACTTAGACAATCAGCCTAAAACGTTAAACACCGACAAACATTCCTCATACGCCAATGCGATTGCTCGCTTGAAAAAGGAGGGACGATTGCGAGCTGATGTCGAGCAGCGGCAAGTTAAGTGCCTCAATAATGGCATTGAATCCGATCACGCCCCAATTAAGAAACTCGTTGTCGCCACCGGCGGGTTTAAAATACGAAAGCGAGCCTGGTCAACTATCCAGGGATTTGAATCTCTCAGGATGCTAAACAAGGGCCAGTTTGATTTCTGGTTACGCAATGATGAACGTAAAACCCTTGTGCAGGAGAGATCCGCCTTCATGAATCGCCTCTTCAATGTTGAGGTTGTTTACCAGTAATCATTAAGCCCATCACTGGGTAGATCTGTCTTATTTTATTATTTGCAACAAGCCCTTATTTTCTGTCTGCAATCATTTCTCGAACTGTTTTGATGAGGCCAAAGAGATGGTCATGCAGGATTTTCGTAAACGTGAATTGCGCGAAGAATACTTTTCCTGCGTGGATATCACGCCGAAACTGGGGGTTTTACCAGAAATTATTCAAAATTGGGAAAAGGAAGTCACTCGGCGAATTGTTGATTATATTGACTGGGGCCCTCGCAACCTTCATTTGAAAAATGCCTTGCTGGAAGATATTGAGGATGTGCCTGTGCTAGATCGAAGTTTACATGGTGCGGCATTGGGTCAAGCTAGGGCATTTTCTGTTTATGATATGATGGATCGCAGTAAGGGATTCGAATCTCAACATGCTCCATTTTGGCTGGCGAATATGCAAATTGATGGCAAAATGCTGGCTGATATTCGTAAACAAGATCCTGGCAAATTTACTTTTTCAAGGTAAGTCAATTCCGACGTTATTCAACTCTGTACCCATCACTGGGTAGATCTGCCTTATCTGATTATTTGCAACAACGCCGTCGCGCTTATGCTCTTAATGTCAGCGCAACAAAGCTGATAACATGATAAATACCTTTTTGTTAATGAATCCCCGGCTTCTCCAAGTGCCAAGCGGTTTTTTTTTGCTTTCATAGGCGGTAAAGGGTGAGGGTGTTTGACTGCGCGAGTTGGCCGATAGGCTGGAAACCAACGACGGGRTCTTGCCCGCTATCAATCCAGACCAGGCACCACACTAGAGACCGAGAAGTAATCAGGAGGGCGTTGTTGCAAATAATCAGATAAGGCAGATCTACCCAGTGATAGGCTTAATGATTACTGGTAAACAACCTCAACATTGAAGAGGCGGTTCATGAAGGCGGATCTCTCCCACACAAGGGTTTTACGTTCATCATGACGTAACCAGAAATCAAACTGGCCTTTGTTTACCATCCGTAATGATTCGAATCCCTGGATGGTTGACCAGGCTCGCTTTCGTATTTTGAAACCGCCGGTGGCCACAACGAGCTTCTTGATGGGAGCGTGATCGGACTCGATACCATTATTGAGATACTTCACTTGCCGTTGCTCGACATCCGTTCGCAGTCGTCCCTCCTTCTTCAAGCGTGCAATCGCATTGGCGTATGAGGAATGCTTGTCTGTGTTTAACGTTTTAGGCTGATTATCTAAGTCATAATATCTCAGGCAGCGCCTAAGAAACTGATACGCTGCTTCTTTATTACGTTTGTGAGAGAAATAGAAATCCAGTGTTTCGCCTTGTTTATTGATGGCACGGTAAAGGTAGTGCCATTTCCCCTTCACTTTGACGTAGGTTTCATCGATCTGCCACGATGAGTCTGTCCGGATGAATTGATGGCGACGTAACTTCTTACGTAATGACGGGGCATATTCTATGAACCAACGATAAATGGTCGAACGATTAACCGAAATCCCTCGCTCTGCCAGCATGTCGCTGAGGTTCGCGTAGCTCATTGGGGTCGAACCATACCAACGAAGGCACCAAAGAATGATCTCAGGGGCAAAGTGTTTCCATTTGAATTCGGGGTTGGTCATTGAGTCGCTAGATTAAGTGGGGAAGAAAAGGGATTCTGAGCTGAGACTGAATTTTTTGCAACAAACCCAAGATAAACGCGCACCCCATGTCGCCAAGACCATAGGCAAGCATTTCAGGCTTTGAAACGCCAAATGTTGGCTTTTGTGTCATCATCTATTCCTTTTCATTTTAATTTTAAAATATCGGTCACTTACTACTGCCCTCATGACGCCACCTAGTTAATTGAAAAAACGATCTGACTTATTTGAACAGAGCTTGGTTTTCAAGAAGTTCTTGATAGCCAGATACATACTAGGATTGATGTCGGCTTCTACAGCGTGGTCTGCTAGAGACTCAAGAGAGAAATCGATGCGCATGATTTTTCACGCCTAGATCGTCGCTCCAACTTTGATAGCGGTTAGCAACGTTATTAGCTAGGAAGTCGTTTTCAATCATTTCTATTCAATTAAAATATATAGCCATGACAGTATCCTATTGTGATTGTTTTGTACTATGCTGGTCGTTTGTAACTTTTTCAGCAATTACGATATTTAACAAACCTTAAAGGTCTTATGTTTTTTGTGTTGCCATTCTCGTTTTTGATTAAAAAAGACGCCCATTGGCCTAATGCTGCGTAAGAGGGTTTTGTCGCAGAGTTTAGTCTAACTACACGCGCACTGATTTTCAGATACAATTAGGCTGCTAGCGCGTAAAATTCATCCCAAACAGATAAACATTCAGGGTTGTCGAGCTGCCCATTTTTAATCATCGACCACAGCTCCACGCCAGCGAGTGTGGCCTTTGCNCCTTCGTCTGATTTCCATCCYARACATTGATTCATTTTACCTTTCACTCTGCGGTGGCTTTGCTCAACCAGGTTGTTCAAATACTTAACTTGAAGCACTTCAATAAGGTTGAGCATCCTCCCCGTCAATCAGAGTTGGACGTTGATATTATGTAGCGCTAACGCATTCGCTCCACTCTTATCGATCACCACCTTTTCAGGTAAGCCGTTATGGCCTATTGCCTTATTGAAGAAGGCGCGAGCTGCTTTCTCGTCACGGTGATCGCACAGTAAAAAATCAATCACATCACCGTACTTATCAACGGCCCGGTAATAATACTTTCATTGACCTTTGACGTTAATGTATGTTTCGTCCATCCGCCACTAAGGGGCGACAGGCTTCTTTCTTCGACGAGCCCGATGCTCCAGTAAAGGGGCGTATTTGATAACCCACCGATTGATGGTTGAGTGATCAACATGGATACCTCGTTAAACCATGATCTCTTCGATTTCACGATAACTCAGTTTATAAGCAAGGTAATAGCGAACAGTCAGGAGAATAATTTCTGAAGGGAAGTGCCGGGCTGAAAAATGGATGGTCATGCGATTACATTGAGTGGAAAGCTTCGGTGATCATAACTCATAGAGTGACTTTGCGACAGAACCTTCATTCCCCCCCCTGCAGGGCAGGGCAGGGGGCTTTATTTATAAATAAAACGGCCACATCGGCCGTTTGGTCGCACAGAAAAGAAGGGGGGGATTGCTGAAACGCTCAGACAGCAACGACAGCATCGTCTGGCTGGAGTTCTTCAGCAGGCAGTCCGGGCTTCGACAGGTGAACTACAGCATAACCGAGACTCATGTAGATACAGCGCTCGATTTTTGCAGGCTCACCGTCAATCTTTGCAAATAAGCCTTTCACCCCGGTTTGGGGCGAAATAATCGCATCGGCATGTTTAACGGCCTTGATGAACTCCGGTTCGTGGTGGATCGCGTAGACCCAGGAGGTGAAGAAGGCATCGGGAGAGGTAAAAATCAGTGGACGCTCGATAACCTCGGCGAACATCGGCGTTAACACATTGACCAGGTCGGCCTTGAGCTTGAAATGGGCATTGATCCCCGAACGGGCGATTCCAACTTTTTTGGCAATGGTGCTAAACGTCAATTTATCCAAGCCATCGTTCATCGCGACTTCAAACGAGAAGTTGATGATTTTTCGTCTGGTTTCGGCTGCAACTGCCTGGCTCACTCTTGGCATCATACACTCCCCAAAATGGTCTCTGTCTATTATCTGGTACCGAGACGCTGATTAATGGCAAAATGATACCAGTATTTCTCAGCTCTTGGAGATTAATTCTACAACCTATTGATATTCTTTTATGATCTGGATAACTACCCTTGGTGGATAATGGCCTACCGGGATTAGGTGGAGTTACCCGCCAGAACGTAAAAGTAATCTTTGCAGAACGCACACGTATAATGGTCATCGCACTTTATTTGCCGTATGCCAACTTAAATGTTATAGCTTGAAATCTCAGTATTGAATACAGAATCAACCGTGATGTAAACTTCTATTATATAAATTAGATTATTCTCAATGACGAATGAACCTATTTTTGTAATAAACGAAAAAGCCGTGAGCAGACAAATTCTTCATCGGGCCCAATCCCATGGACCAGTCGATAAGGGTAAATCCCTATTTTCTTGATTTTAACTGTTGCATATGGCGTGACTTGATTGTATGACGCTGTCATATATTGCGAGCGCAGTGAAATTAGAATGGTATGTTCTTTTCTATGATTGAGGTGGGATAGTGTCACAAATAGTCCCTTACGCAAATTACGATATTTCACTTTTTGAAAATTTATGGACTGAAAATTATACCGATTGCCTTGCACTGACATGATCCCGGTCACCAATACCAGATCGGATACTCCGTTTACCAGATATCTTAATTGTTACTGTTCTATCGGGCGCTAGACTGGATGGGTTGCTTGGGAGAGCATTATCATTGCCCTATTTGATAAAGCAAACAAATACACAGGGCAAATTAAGGCGTTGGCCTGGTGTGTTCCGGTTGGCGGGCTTTTTAGCCCGCCTTTTTTTATCCACTCAAAAACTTTTCTATCCAGGGACAGATTTTGTTGCCTGTGCTCACCATGGCTATGTTGCTGATATATGCCATCGTCGCTGTTTTATTGAACAGTGCAAAAAAACAAACCGCCTGGGAACAATCTATCTTTCGACCTGAAACTGGTTCAGTTTACTAGCGTTATGGTAAGTATTTGCTTCTACTCAATTCACGAAGCAACATCTCCGCCGTCGCTTTAGCATTGCCTGAAAAATGTCCGATGATTAGCACCTTAAACTTGACCGCCCTATGATCATTCTCGGGATACCAAGAGCGCAAAACAATTTTCACCGCGTTTAGAGGTTTCCCCATCGAGGCAACTTTCGATACTAACCTTATTAGAATCAACACAAAAACACCGCATTACAATTGCTTGCACTTAACACAACATGCTTAACTGCTAGTTATTGCCGTCATTAAACCGCAATTTTTAATGAATTCACATCTTTGCCTCAAAAACGGGACTAAAGGCACACAAAACACTTTCGTTACTTTTTTTGTGAAATTTCATAATTGTAGTCAGCAACTTATAAGAGGATATTTATTTCAAACGATTCTACTAATAAGGTTCGATTATGTTTGTTGGTATTGATTTAGGGACATCTGGCGTCAAAGCTATCGTGCTGGACGAGAGCGGAATTATTCTAGGCGCAAAAACTATCCCACTTAAAGTTTCTCGACCTCACGATCTATGGTCTGAGCAAAAACCAGAAGATTGGTGGGAAGCTACATGTCAGGCCATTAAAGGCCTAAAAGAAGAAACAGATTTGTCTAATGTAAAAGCCGTTGGCCTGTCTGGACAAATGCATGGCGCGACCCTTCTCGATAAGGACGGTAACGTTTTACGCCCGGCCATTCTTTGGAACGATGGCCGTTCACACAAAGAGTGTAAAGAACTGGAAGAACTTGTACCTAATAGTCGCAATATTACTGGCAATCTGATGATGCCAGGATTTACCGCACCCAAGCTTCTTTGGATTAAGAATAATGAACCTGAAATCTTTGAACAGATTGATAAGGTTCTTCTACCTAAAGACTATCTTCGCTACAAAATGACAGGCGATTTTGCCTCTGATATGTCTGATTCTGCCGGAACAATGTGGCTAGATGTAGCTAGACGCGATTGGAGTGACGAACTGCTTGAAGCTACTGGCCTATCTATTGAAAACATGCCTGAGCTTTTTGAAGGCACACAAGTAACCGGCATACTGACACCAGAAATTGCTTGCGAATGGGATATGCCTTGCGTGCCTGTCGTCGCTGGCGCTGGTGACAATGCAGCGGGTGCTATTGGTGTTGGCATCGTAAGACCCGGACAAGCTATGCTTTCTCTTGGCACATCAGGTGTCTATTTCGCGGTTAGCGATACCTTTACTAAAGATCCAGAATCCGCACTACATAGCTTTTGTCACGCAATCCCAAATACTTGGCACACAATGTCAGTTGTCTTGAGCGCGGCCTCTTGTCTTGCATGGTATTCAGACCTATCAGGGTATGAATCGGTGAAAGATATGATTGCTGATGTGGAAAAGAACGAACGCGAAACCTCAGTTATGTTCTTGCCATATATGTCCGGTGAACGTACACCGCATAATGATCCAAATGCTAAAGGCGTATTCTTTGGTATGGCTCCAGATACTACTCGAGCTGATATGGCAAAAGCGATTCTTGAAGGCGTCGGCTTTGCATTCGCTGATTGCCTGGACGTACTTCATGATGCTAGCTCAATTCCAGACGACATCTCTTTAATTGGCGGTGGTGCTCGCAGTGTTTACTGGCGACAAATGCTAGCTGATATTTTTGGAATGAGCGTTAGTTACCGCGCTGGTGGCGATGTTGGTCCAGCTCTGGGCGCTGCAAGACTTGCTCATATTGGCATAGCTGAGAACCCTGTGCTCAAAGATATCTGTCCAGTTCCTGGACTTGTTCAATCCTATCAACCTAACCAAGAACGACACAACCTATATCGCAAGAAGCGAGAAGTATTTAAAGACCTATATCAGAGGTTAAAAGGTTTTATTGTTTAGACGACGAAAGTCACAAATATAAGAAAAAGATATGCGGTATTTGAACTTGTATCGCATTTTTTGCTTTATGCCGCAGTAATTCAAAGGTTTCCCAGTAAAATAACGGACGGCATCCCTTAAGTGTAAAGTGAGTTGTTAATATGAGAGATAAGACCTACAGAATCGCTCTTCTATTTAATGCCAATAAAGCATATGACCGAGATTTAATCAGCGGAATTGGCGAATATATTCACGCAACAAACGTAAAATGGGATATTTACATTGAAGACGATTTTGTTATCGCAAAGGATCTTGTATCGAACTTAGCCTGTGATGGCGTCATCGCGGATTTTGACGACATAGAGCTCTCTAACGCACTGAGCAAGACTGGTATTCCTGTTGTTGGAGTTGGCAGCTCTTACCATGATGAATCTAACTACCCAAATGTGCCATATGTAGCAACTGACAACTATTCAATAGTTAGCAACGCCTTTGAACACTTGAAAGATAAAGGCATAAATAGCTTTGCCTTCTACGGCCTACCGGATGTTGAGGAAAAACGCTGGTCTTTAGAAAGAGAAACCGCCTTCAAAGACATCATGAAAAAGTCAGGCCATAAGCACTCAATTTATAGAGGCCTTAAGACATCACCTAAGAGTTGGCAATATAGCATGAACCGGTTAGCTGACTGGCTTCAAATGCTACCTAAAGCAACAGGTATTATCGCCGTTACCGACTCAAGAGCACGCCATCTTCTACAGGCATGTGATCATCTAGGTATTATGGTGCCTGATGACCTGTCAATCATAGGCGTTGATAACGAACGGATGGCAAGACACCTTACTAGAATATCTCTTAGTTCAGTTGATCATTCCTGCAGAAAGATGGGGGTTGAGGCCGGCAAGATGCTTCACTCAATAATGGAAGGTCGCAGTCTAAAGAGTGACAGAGTTATCGTTCGTTCTTCTCAAATACATGAAAGACAAAGTTCTGCCTACCAAGCAATCCGCGACCCTTATGTTATTAAGGCCATGCACTACATACGCACTCACATAAAGGACGGAATCAAGGTTTATCACGTCCTCGATGAACTAAGACTATCGCGCTCTAACTTGGAATCTAGATTTAAAAAAGAGCTGGGCTACACAATACACAATGAAATATACAATATTCGACTTGAGCAGGCCTGTTCTACTCTAAGTAATACAGAATTGCCTATCTCAGACGTTTTCAAAATGTGCGGGTATCCGTCACTACAGTATATGTATACCGTATTCTCTAAATCACTAGGTATTACTCCGAAGGAGTACAGAGAAAAGGCAAGCAATGAAGCTCTATAGACTTGAAAATAATGGCGTCAAAGTTGATATCTCACTGTAAACCGGTTCTGTCGCAAGCTGGAGTCGTAAGTTATGATCTCCATCAACATTCATCACTTCCAACATTATGACCATTAAATTCACAGGCCGTCATTTTCCATCCGAGATCATACTGCAGTCCGTTCGTTACTATATTTCCTACAAGCTGAGCTACCGTGAAATTGAAGAGATATTGGCAGAGCGTGGCATCAATGTTGACCACTCAAC
>NZ_JAKJSP010000006.1:0-4799 GCF_050337085.1 Photobacterium sagamiensis
CCATGGGAGTGGGCTGCACCAGAAGTAGATAGCTTAACCTTCGGGAGGGCGTTTACCACGGTGTGGTTCATGACTGGGGTGAAGTCGTAACAAGGTAGCCCTAGGGGAACCTGGGGCTGGATCACCTCCTTACCTAAAGACTTACTGTTTTATGCAGTGTCCACACAGATTGCTTGGTCGAAATGTAAAAGAACACGATGTTACCCAATAACATCGAAAACTTAGTCCCGTTCGTCTAGAGGCCTAGGACACCGCCCTTTCACGGCGGTAACAGGGGTTCGACTCCCCTACGGGACGCCACTTCTTTTAAAGAAGTATGGGTCGTTAGCTCAGTTGGTAGAGCAGTTGACTTTTAATCAATTGGTCGCAGGTTCGAATCCTGCACGACCCACCATCTTCTCTTCGAGGATGTAAAACTTCGGAGGGCGATTAGCTCAGTTGGGAGAGCACCTCCCTTACAAGGAGGGGGTCACTGGTTCGAGCCCGGTATCGCCCACCATTTCTTCCTAATACTTCGTTATGAAGTTCGTCGTTTAGTGTACTAAACGTCCTCTCTTCATGCCTTGTCTTAGCAAGGAAACCACTTTGTAAGAATACTGTTTAGTGTTTTTAGAAAGTGGACAACTTCTTAGGAAGTTCAACACAATGTTCTTTAACAATCTGGAAAGCTGACTAGTAAATTGAATTTTCGAATTCAATTACAAATGTTTTTTATGACTTCTTATTTAAAGAAGGGATAAAAAACGAGTTCTCAAAACAAACACATTCAAGTGTCTTGTGTAGAGTCCGGCGAAAACAAATCCTCTCTTTTAAGAGAGAAACCTTGGTTGTTGCCATACGAAACCTCTTGGGGTTGTATGGTTAAGTGACTAAGCGTACACGGTGGATGCCTTGGCAGTCAGAGGCGATGAAGGACGTATTAACTTGCGATAAGCGTAGATTAGGCAGTAAAAGCCACTTGAGTCTGCGATTTCCGAATGGGGAAACCCACTGGCATAAGCCAGTATCGYNAYGTGAATACATAGCGTAGCGAGGCGAACCGGGGGAACTGAAACATCTAAGTACCCCGAGGAAGAGAAATCAATTGAGATTCCGGCAGTAGCGGCGAGCGACCCCGGATTAGCCCTTAAGCTTCATAGCTGTTAGGTGAATGTGCTGGAAAGCACAGCGRAACAAGGTGATAGCCCTGTAACCGACAAYGCCTTTGAAGTGAAATCGAGTAGGACGGGACACGTGATATCCTGTCTGAACATGGGGGGACCATCCTCCAAGGCTAAATACTCCTGACTGACCGATAGTGAACCAGTACCGTGAGGGAAAGGCGAAAAGAACCCCTGTGAGGGGAGTGAAATAGAACCTGAAACCGTGTACGTACAAGCAGTAGGAGCCCACTTGTTGGGTGACTGCGTACCTTTTGTATAATGGGTCAGCGACTTAATTTTAGTAGCAAGGTTAACCGATTAGGGGAGCCGTAGGGAAACCGAGTCTTAACTGGGCGTACAGTTGCTAGGATTAGACCCGAAACCAGGTGATCTAGCCATGGGCAGGTTGAAGGTGAGGTAACACTTACTGGAGGACCGAACCGACTAATGTTGAAAAATTAGCGGATGACTTGTGGCTAGGGGTGAAAGGCCAATCAAACCTGGAGATAGCTGGTTCTCCCCGAAAGCTATTTAGGTAGCGCCTCGGACGAATACTACTGGGGGTAGAGCACTGTTAAGGCTAGGGGGTCATCCCGACTTACCAACCCTTTGCAAACTCCGAATACCAGTAAGTACTATCCGGGAGACACACGGCGGGTGCTAACGTCCGTCGTGGAGAGGGAAACAACCCAGACCGCCAGCTAAGGTCCCAAAGTTATAGCTAAGTGGGAAACGATGTGGGAAGGCTCAGACAGCCAGGATGTTGGCTTAGAAGCAGCCATCATTTAAAGAAAGCGTAATAGCTCACTGGTCGAGTCGGCCTGCGCGGAAGATTTAACGGGGCTAAGCTATACACCGAAGCTGCGGCAATATGACTTGTCATATTGGGTAGGGGAGCGTTCTGTAAGCCGTTGAAGGTGTGTCGTAAGGCATGCTGGAGGTATCAGAAGTGCGAATGCTGACATGAGTAACGATAAAGGGAGTGAAAAACTCCCTCGCCGGAAGATCAAGGTTTCCTGTCCAACGTTAATCGGGGCAGGGTAAGTCGACCCCTAAGGCGAGGCCGAAAGGCGTAGTCGATGGGAAACAGGTTAATATTCCTGTACTTCTTATAACTGCGATGGGGGGACGGAGAAGGCTAGGTGGGCCAGGCGACGGTTGTCCTGGTTCAAGGGTGTAGGCTGTATTCTTAGGTAAATCCGGGAATACGCTAGGCTGAGACCCGATGTCGAGTCACTACGGTGATGAAGTCATTGATGCCATGCTTCCGGGAAAAGCCTCTAAGCTTCAGGTTATAAGGAATCGTACTCCAAACCGACACAGGTGATCAGGTAGAGAATACCAAGGCGCTTGAGAGAACTCGGGTGAAGGAACTAGGCAAAATGGTACCGTAACTTCGGGAGAAGGTACGCTCCYGGCGGTGANGNNNCTTGCNNNYNRAGCTRNTGGGAGTCGCAGATACCAGGTGGCTGCAACTGTTTATTAAAAACACAGCACTGTGCAAAATCGAAAGATGACGTATACGGTGTGACGCCTGCCCGGTGCCGGAAGGTTAATTGATGGGGTTAGACTTCGGTCGAAGCTCTTGATCGAAGCCCCGGTAAACGGCGGCCGTAACTATAACGGTCCTAAGGTAGCGAAATTCCTTGTCGGGTAAGTTCCGACCTGCACGAATGGCGTAATGATGGCCACGCTGTCTCCACCCGAGACTCAGTGAAATTGAAATCGCAGTGAAGATGCTGTGTACCCGCGGCTAGACGGAAAGACCCCGTGAACCTTTACTACAGCTTGGCACTGAACATTGACCCTACATGTGTAGGATAGGTGGGAGACTATGAAATACGGGCGCCAGTTCGTATGGAGTCATCCTTGAAATACCACCCTTGTCGTGTTGATGTTCTAACGTCGGTCCCTRATCGGGATTGCGGACAGTGCCTGGTGGGTAGTTTGACTGGGGCGGTCTCCTCCCAAAGAGTAACGGAGGAGCACGAAGGTGGGCTAATCACGGTCGGACATCGTGAGGTTAGTGCAATGGCATAAGCCCGCTTGACTGCGAGAATGACAATTCGAGCAGGTGCGAAAGCAGGTCATAGTGATCCGGTGGTTCTGAATGGAAGGGCCATCGCTCAACGGATAAAAGGTACTCCGGGGATAACAGGCTGATACCGCCCAAGAGTTCATATCGACGGCGGTGTTTGGCACCTCGATGTCGGCTCATCACATCCTGGGGCTGAAGTCGGTCCCAAGGGTATGGCTGTTCGCCATTTAAAGTGGTACGCGAGCTGGGTTTAGAACGTCGTGAGACAGTTCGGTCCCTATCTGCCGTGGGCGTTGGATGATTGAAGGGGGCTGCTCCTAGTACGAGAGGACCGGAGTGGACGAACCTCTGGTGTTCGGGTTGTTACGCCAGTAGCATTGCCCGGTAGCTAAGTTCGGAATCGATAACCGCTGAAAGCATCTAAGCGGGAAGCGAGCCCTGAGATGAGTCATCCCTGATACTNTAAGTATCCTAAAGGGTTGTTGAAGACTACGACGTAGATAGGCAGGGTGTGTAAGTGCTGCGAGGCATTGAGCTAACCTGTACTAATTGCCCGTGAGGCTTAACCATACAACACCCAAGGGGTTTTAACTGGACTCCATAAGCACTTGAATGGTGTTTGAGAACGATTTGCACGCTAGTTAGTTTTTCCAAGATTGCTATTTTCGGCTTTGGCCGGGAATAAACAGAATTTGTCTGGCGACCATAGCGCTGTGGCCCCACCTGATCCCATGCCGAACTCAGAAGTGAAACGCAGTAGCGCCGATGGTAGTGTGGGGTCTCCCCATGTGAGAGTAGGTCATCGCCAGGCTTTAATTTCGACTGACCTCGTCAGAGGTGAGTCACCATAAGGTTTTAAGTGAAAACTTAGAATATTATGTTGACTTTCAAAGTGGAAAGCGTATTATACGCCTCCTGCTTCAGCGTTAAACGCTTGAAAGCAAAGCTCTTTAACAATTTGACCATGCAATCTGTGTGGGCACTCGTGAAATGATTCGTCGAAAGATTTATCAATGAACTGAGTGACCTTAATCATCGCAAGATGACACAGTCAATTTATGCTTCATTACTTCTTTTAAAAGAAACGTGAAACAAGAAAATCAGTAAAAATCATTGAGCCGGTCCAAAAGGAACAACAAAACTTTAATTGAAGAGTTTGATCATGGCTCAGATTGAACGCTGGCGGCAGGCCTAACACATGCAAGTCGAGCGGTAACAGGAAGAAGCTTGCTTCTTTGCTGACGAGCGGCGGACGGGTGAGTAATGCCTGGGAATATGCCTTGATGTGGGGGATAACTATTGGAAACGATAGCTAATACCGCATAACGTCCTTGTTCATTACGAGCAGGGACCAAAGAGGGGGACCTTCGGGCCTCTCGCGTCAAGATTAGCCCAGGTGGGATTAGCTAGTTGGTGGGGTAAAGGCTCACCAAGGCAACGATCCCTAGCTGGTCTGAGAGGATGATCAGCCACACTGGAACTGAGACACGGTCCAGACTCCTACGGGAGGCAGCAGTGGGGAATATTGCACAATGGGGGAAACCCTGATGCAGCCATGCCGCGTGTATGAAGAAGGCCTTCGGGTTGTAAAGTACTTTCAGTCGTGAGGAAGGGTGGAT
>NZ_JAKJSP010000007.1:0-58971 GCF_050337085.1 Photobacterium sagamiensis
CTCCATCGGTAGTTTTCGTCTACGAATAGTCGCAACTCCAGCTTGATTCAAGCCTTGTTCGATAAGAGCAGGATCGAGAACATCAGCAAGACTTTGAAAGTCAGTACGGCTGTTAAGGGAAACGGAGGCAAGAGCATCTGAAAGTTGCATAAAAAAATCCGGAATCATTAACTGATTCCGGATTATGTCAGCCTCATAGGATCGTTCAACTGATCCTTAACTGATCGGCATTAGGCCACCGGGCAACTAATTTATCGTATGGGTGAAGGTGAGCAACGCCTTTGATTTCCCTGTAGTCACTAGAAGCCCTCAATATTCGAGGGCTTCTAGGGCCTAAAAATTATTGATTTGACTCATTACATGGGAATTCATGCCACCATCACAAGGGATAGTTGTTCCTCGTATCCAATCACTCTCTTCATTAGCAAGAAAACAGATTGCGTGAGCTATATCATTTGCACTACCAGCACGACCCATGAGTGCCATATCATCATCTGCGCGTTCGCCAAGAGTTGCTAAAAAATCACCCAAAACGGGAGTATCTACTGGACCTGGACTAACGGCATTGATACGAATATTGCGATCACGCCAGGTCCAACGATTTTGCATAGTCCAAACTGAAATAATTTCTTTTCCAAAGAAGTAACTTCTTTCATCTGTGATTGAATTTTCCTCTATATATTGATCTATATTTTCAAAATTTACGCTAGATAAAAAACTTTTAATTTCAGGTATTGAATTGGGCCAACCGACACCAGCAAGAGAGGTAACATTAACAATAGAGGCTTTGGTGTTCATTTTTTTTATTAGCCCCTCCGTTAGTTTTATTAATGCTAATACATTAACAGTCAGTACAACTTTCGCTCCTATTGTTGGGGGAACACCAGCTATGTTGCATAGGCCATCAATTCCATCTGGTACTGAATTGATGGCTGCTTCTATCGACTCTGGTCTCATCAGATCAACTCTAATAAACAGATCATTTTCTACAGTTGGTTCGTTTCTATCCA
The DNA here is from genome assembly GCF_050337085.1 of Photobacterium sagamiensis. Lineage (NCBI taxonomy): Bacteria > Pseudomonadati > Pseudomonadota > Gammaproteobacteria > Vibrionales > Vibrionaceae > Photobacterium > Photobacterium sagamiensis. The sequence goes on from NZ_JAKJSP010000007.1 coordinate 1,011, forward strand.
TTGCGATAACTTTAGCTCCCGATGCTTTTAGCATCTTCGCAGTTTCTTGACCAATGCCCGAAGCAGCACCAGTAACAACAATGGTTTTATTTTCAAACGACATATAAGTTACTCCTGTTACAAATGTGTGGTTATTTCTATCGGATTACTACTTTTACTAGACAAAAAGTGAAACAAATAAGTATTTGCTATGAAATCGGAAATAAATGGCTATCCAAAATCGCCTCATATAACTAGTAAATTAAGCATTTACAAAGCTAACTTTGTTCGTTGTTTGTCAAAAGGTTAAAAGAGGATAATTAGTGATAAATAGCATCCATTTACTAACATACGCTTTACATTTGTGATTCATGTCATAGTAACTAGTGGCTATGTTCACTGACGACTTAGCAGGGGGAAGTTATAGATAATTAAGGAGGACACGACTCTTGCCCTGATGGCGGAATGGGTAGACACAAGGAATTTAAAATCCCTCGGCGTTCACGTTGTGCCTGTAATTCAGTAAACTATCCGCTGTAAAACTTTTCTCCTGTCTATTTCCTGTTCTCTGTGCAGATTTCCTGTGCTTCTCTTGTCCTCGTCCTTGTCCTGTAGTGCTGGAATTTATGTGCGAGGCTATTGGGGAGAAATAGTGTTGTATGAGCGCACTTCAAAAGTAAGTGTATTAATTGCCTGTTGTGGGAGAGTAACTAAATACCTCATACCAAGTATTAAAGCATCATTCAGAGTAAGAAAGATTAATACTGTGTGGCGGTGATGGATTCCTTTAGACGCCATCTTCTAACTCGAAAATGCCCGTGCGACGTGAAGTCGTATGAAGCGTTGTTCACCACGATAAGAGTGAACCATCTGTATCACCAGATGACCCTATGGCTCTGAATAAAGTAGCGAGCCAGACAATGTAACGAAGTCCAGTACATTACTGGGCGGGAAAAGAATCGCGAGAGGACGTTCCTCCTGACAACCACAAGTCGGGTTAGTGCTAGGGAGTCAGTATGATGAACGTATGTGAATCCATGCAAGGTGCGTTATACGAGAAGCAGCGGAAGTGGTTAATACGCTGTGGCCAAAAGGCAACGAGGGCAGGAAAGAAGTTGGGCATTGTTCTTTCGTGGTCGTTAAGCTCTCCGCACTAGAGTGGGCATCTAAACTGACATTACGCGACATACGGAACACGGTAAGCCTGTATCACTCCCTCTCGGGGGAAAGCTTTCTGCGAAGAAAGCCGATAGTGGTGCAGGTAAAGGAGGCTGGAGAAAGCCAATGCTGCATTGTAATGATGCAGATACAGAACCTGTGTCTGGCACGAAAGTGAGCCCACTTCCAGCTGGTCTCCCGTTGCAAGATGATTTGAAGAACTTTATTCAAGGAGAAATGCAAATGATGACTTCACTTGAAGTTAGTGCCTCTTCTTACAGCCATCAATAGCCATTCTTCAATAAGAATACCTTTGATAGCAAGTATTGAAGCTTCAAATGTGCATTGCAAAATCTACCTTATCGGTAGGTGGGTAACATAGTACGCCTTAGTGGAGGCTTGAGCCGTATGCAGTGAAAGTTGCACGTACGGTTCTTAGGAGGGCGGCATCTGGTAACAGATGTCGCCTATCCGACCATTATCATTCAGAGTAAAAGCTCATTCATATTCTGTTAATGGGAGTTTGCCTTATCACAAGTTATTCGAAGCGGTGTTTTTCAAGATTGTTGTCACCCATTAGCTGATTTTTATGCGGCTTTCCGCATGCGATTTTCTGGGTTTAATGTTACTGGCCCTATCGGGTTACAGTCTTGAATTTCACGAGACCAGCGTAATGGGTTCTTAGCTTTAGCTAGCCGCAGTACTTCTTTCCTTTTAACGAGTATTTCTCTATCAATACCATCATGCCGTTGGCTTGGCGTAACAAACTTGATTCGACTATGTTTATGGTCATTGTTGTACCATTCAACAAATGCCTGAACCCAGTCTCGTACCTCAGCTAAATCCTTAAACCCGTGTGAAGGCCAATTGGGTCGATACTTTAATGTTCTAAACGTTGATTCCGAGAACGGGTTGTCATTGCTCACTCTTGGCCGATTATAAGACGGCGTGATACCAAGCTCTTCCATTTTAACTTTCATTGTCACCGCTTTCATGGGCGCGCCATTATCAGAGTGCAGCACCAAGGGATGTGCTCCTTTTTTCTCTCGCCAACACGTTCGCTCAAGCAGTGTCGCGGCTTTTTCTCCGCATTCATTTTCATGAACTTCATAACCGACTATTTTACGGCTATAAATATCTTCAATCATGTAGAGATAGAAATATTGTCCTTTAATTTGAGAAGCGCAGTAGGTGATATCCCAAGACCAGACTTCATTCGCTTTTGCTGCTGTATAGGTTGTAGGTCTATGCACTTTTCTTGGTGCACGGCCTCTGCCTCGATGATGCAGCTGATTTGCTTGTTTCAGCGTTCGATAAAACGTTGAGGCTGAGGCAATATAAACATTGTTATCGAGAAGCGTCGGTACGATTTGTGACGGTGGTAAACTCGCATATTCAGGCTGATTACAGACATCAACAATCCGTTGCCGCTCAGCGTCAGACAATTTGTTCTTAGGCTCAGGYCTGATAGCCGTTGAACGCTTATCACCAGTGACGCTGCCTAATGATGACCATCGACGATAAGTCCGTAAACTTAAACCAGCCTCAGTACAARCGGCTTGTCTTCTTGCGCCAGCGGTATACGCCTCATTAATTAATGACATCAGCATGTTGCGCTCAGGTAGCCGAGTTAGCTCTCCTCGTTGTCGTCCCAGAACGCATTCAACTTTTTTCGCAATACCAATAGCGCCGCTGTTTCAGCCAGTGCTTTCTCCTTACGACGAAGTTCTCGCTTGAGTTGCTTAATTTCTTTTTTATCTGCTTGAGCCTCTTTGAGATCAGCTTTCCCTGTTGTTTTCTTTACTTGAACGCTCTGTAAAAAATCCGCTTTCCAGGCCTTAATTTGCTCTGGATATAGCCCGCTTTCACGGCAGTATTTAGCTAACTCAGATTCAGTCAACGGGGCTGTTTCAACAATTACAGCAAACTTCTTCTCAGCAGACCAGGATGTTGAATTCGACATTGCACTACCATTATTTTTTACCTGTTTTAGCCAATGATACAAGGTGTGGTACGGAATGCCTTCTTCTTGTGCAACTTCACTAACTGATCGTGATTGAGGTGGAAGAACTTTGCTTAAAACNGCCTCTTTTCTTTCTGGAGAATATAGATTCATTACAACCTAGGTTTACCGCTCCCTGTTTTAGCAATTAGATGAAAACTAAGGGGTGACAACTATCCTGACACAGGGGGATTTTCAATATCTGAACTAATGTGATGCTTGAGGGCAGCCTATCAGTTAGCAATGCTTACTAACTCCCATTTATAAGCGTTGCTCAAGATTTGGAGGGACTGGCACAGGTTCCTTTTGACGCTTGCTGTTGGTAAAAGCGTGCGTGAGACGCCAGTTCGAAAATGCCCATTTCTGAGTTGAACGTCTGTCAAAAAGCTATTGTCATGTCTCGATATTTACTACAAGGGAAGTTTAGTTTTAAAAAAGATGAATAAATACATCATTTCTTTGGAAAAATATAGATTCATCAACCATCATTGGTATGAATGTCAACCAAATGGAGATGGGTTATGGATGATTTTGACAATATTAAAAACGTGATACATCAAAAATTGAGATTTTTATTCGTCATGCTTTTTTGCGTAGCGGTGGTGGCTTGCACTTCTAAGATCGCCGAGGAAAAAGAGTTTTCAGGTTTTCTCAGTGACTACTCACAACTGAAATCTACCAAATCTTTTGAAGAGGAGGGCGCACCCGTACTTCTATGGGTAAGTCCAGTATTACCAGAACGTAGCTATACCAAGGTGATGATTGATCCAGTTGTTTTATATCCAGCACCGCAACCGGGACCACAGATTCGTTCGGAGGTGCTTACGGGTATCCAGGTCTATTTAGATAAAGCGGTCAGAGAAGAAGTTGGAAAAAAATATGAGATTGTAGATGAACGAGGAAAGGATGTTGTTCGTGTGCGCGCTGCAATAACTGGAGTAAAAACCAGCGTGGAAGATTTAGCGGCTTATGAATATATTCCTATTGCACTTGTTTTAGCCGGCGCATCAACAGCGGCTGGAACACGAGACGAATTAGTTGAAATTTTTCTAGAAGCAGAGATGATCGACAGCTTATCCGGCGAAAAGCTGGCTGCTGGGATAAGGAAAGGCTTGGGAGAACCGGTAGAAAGCGATGAAGCGCAAGTTGAATTGGAAAATGTTCGTCCTGTGCTGGATACTTGGGCTAAATCTGTTGTGAACTTTCTTGATGCAACAATTAAGTAACATCAGGAAAAGGATTGGATTGATATCTAATATCAATCCAATCAATTGGGTTTTGTAGCGGCTGTAGCGTTATTTAACAAGGATGTTTCGCAAGGGAAAAGTCATGACAAAACAACTAATAATAAGTTTGATTGTTGCGTACTCGGCCAACAGTTTAGCCCTGTCAGATTGTCAGGACGTCGTCGATGAACATGAACGACTGGCTTGTTACGACAGCTCAAACGCCAAGGTACCGACAGACTTTGATCTTGACGCTATGAATCTCTCCGAGATTACCAACTATTTTGACGAGCGGAAGCTGTTCCGATTAACTCCTCACCTGCCCAACTATATTTTGCCAGCTTCCTATAATGACAAGCCCAATGAGGAAATTTGGCAGCAGATTAAGCCCGATGCCGAAATGAACCACATGGAAGTCAAATTCCAATTCAGCGGCAAGATCAAGTTTTGGGACGATCTGTACAATGACAACTGGGATCTGTGGTTTGGATACACCCAAACCGCCTGGTGGCAGCTGTATAATTCTGACGAGTCTGCCCCTTTTCGCGAAACTAACTACAGTCCCGAGTTCTTTGCCAGCTATTACTCCGATACCAATATCCTGGGATTTACCTTGCTGGAGACGGATATAGGGTTTATTCACCAGTCCAATGGTCGGGCAGAGGCGCTTTCCCGCAGCTGGAATCGAATATATGCCAATTTTAAACTCGGCAAAGGCAATTTCTTGCTGTCGCTCCAACCCTGGTATCGCATTCCCGAGGATGACGAAGACGACGATAACCCGGATATTCATAAGTATATGGGGTACGGTAATTACCGATTGAGTTACAAAAACGAAGGACACCTCTACAGCATATTGCTACGTAATAATTTTGCCAGTGACAACAAGGGGGCGGTAGAACTCAGCTGGGCCTTCCCTGTTTATGACACGGTAAAAATCTACTTACAGTATTACAACGGGTATGGCGAAAGCCTGATTGATTATGACCACTATGTGAATCGAGCGAGCCTGGGAATTCTAATCTACGATTGGCTCTAACAGATGGCTCATTACATTAACTCCAAAATACAAATTGAAATAAATTTGAGTCTCTTTTCTCCCCAGTTTATTAATGATGTTCAGCGCAAATTCAATTACAAAACATTGTTTTCTATTTTAAGCGTAGATTCAGTTTCTTTGTGTAGAATAATCATTAACGAAACGGAATACAGCAGATAACAACTTAAATCGCTTGACTACCCATACGGCAAGTTTTCAAACAAGCTACCTATCGTGGAGAAGTAACTAAATGAAGAACGTCTTAGCATTCCTCTGTCTGTTTGTCAGTTCATTCTCACTTGCAACTACTCCCAACCCTCAAGAGACTATCGACGGTTATCAGGCGGTAGGCCAGTGTATTGAGATCATGCCAGAAGGGCACCCAGTGAGTGAATCACTGCAGGAGCAAGTACCGCAACAACCACATCAATACCAGATGGCTATAGCTGAAGGTAAGGAGCTTGTACAAGGTGCTTTTGGAGATGGTGACTATGAGTTCATAGTTGAAGCTTTGGCATACTGTACAAAGCTATACGGAGAGGTTTAACTCCTAACTCTATTTTTCTCGCCTGCTTTTCTACACAATCAACAAAGAAGATGGGGGAATCCATCTTGGGCTTTAATGATTCAATTTGATTCGTGACGCAGGTACAGAGCTTAAATCCAAAGTGCAGGAGTAAATTCTACCCAGTAATGGCATAGAACGGCCATAAAATAATGGCGATTATAATTAGATAATCGCCATTTTTGCATTTATTAGATTGCCAAGCTCGTTACTAGTGAAGATGTCAGGTCTATATCATTATGATTTCAAAACTGTTATATCAAATCCAACCTAATCTTGATTAGACCTCAACCGTCACTTCATAGCTGGTGAACTTGCGAATGTTAATCACACCGGTGTCAAAGAACAGATATTGGCCTTTGATACCTAATAGCGTTCCTTCCACAACCGGCTCTTTATCAAAGTTATGAGAGCTGATTTTGGTTGGATACTCGGTAACCGGGTAGCGAATATCTACGATTTCCTCATTAAGTCTTTCAATAGCGTCTTCACCGTATAAATCAACTAGCTCACTGATGCGCGCTTCGATTTCAGGCAATAAACGTGAAGCCTCAGCTTTTAAGTCGATAGGCTGGTTGTCACCTTTGAGCATGGCACGCCAATTGGTTTTATCTGCCACCATTTCAGCTAATGCGATTTCGACTAAACCAGAGATCTGACGCGTTTTGACTTTCAAGATAGCCAGTGCCTGAGTGGCACCCTGATCAATCCAACGTGTAGGAAGCTGAGTATGGCGGGTAATACCGACCTTTAGGGCTGATGTATTCGAAAGGTAGACATAATGGGGCACCATGCAGTTAGCAACGCCCCATTCTGGTTCACGGCAAGTCCCTTTCGCATAATGACAGGTTTCAGGCTTCATGATGCACATGTCACAGCGCGCCAGCTTCTTCATACATGGAAAACAGTGACCTTGAGAATAGCTCTTCTTGGTTTTCTTACCGCACGCATCGCAAAAAATGCTGCCTGTATGGGTCAGCGTCAGTTTTTTTCCGATCAGCGGATTAAGCGGCAATAGGCTGTCACCAACTGGTAATTGGTATTCAACAATATCGCCTAATGTTGACTTCAGTTTACTGAGTGTTCCTTGCATGACTTTACTCATTTTCTTTGCTTTTATAATGGGGTCATTTTAACAGTTATGGTTTATAAACCTCAGAAAATTGTTATACCTATTCCATTAATTATCTAACCAAGCCCTTTGCCACAATCGTTTCACGCACCTGTATTAAGCGATAATAAACACGATCGACTCCGGGATCATCATAGGGTCGTCGTGTCGCGATTCTATCAACCGGTTGGCCCTGCATAGTGGCAGTTTGCTTTGAGCGAATGATGTTCGACATAAACAGTATGAAAAGCAATCACACGATAGTGGTGAGGGTAGTCATAGTATTGCAAGAGAAAACTGAATCTAGTTTGAAGAGCTGTTAATGTTTGCTCTACAAGAATGATGTGATCTACAGTAATAGTAACCGCAATAAATCAAATGAATAAGGTGAGAGTTCGAATATGTTTGGATTAAGATCATCTGGTCGTGATGGCGCCTCTTCTGGCATTTTTCTCATTGGTTTTGGTTTGTTGTACTTGACTGGCTGGTGGTGGCCGGGTTTATTGATATTACTTGCTGTGACAGGTTTGACTGACATAATAATGAGTGGTCATTGGAAAGATGCAGCGAAAACCGCTGCAGTCTTTGTTCTTGCAGGGGGAGCGCTATGGGCACTGGTTTGGACAGGGATCATGTGGAGTATTCTGATCCCCGGCACTTTAATTGTTGCGGGTATCTTTCTGGTTTATCGCGGGCTTAAATAAATCGGTTGATTTTTGAGTATTGTGTAGCCAGTACAAACCGCGATTTTCATGAAGAATTAGATCCAGATAATCCTGATGGTAGACTAGGTGATTAAATAGAGTACGATTGTTTATAAAATCATCTTCCATTTGCTGTTCATTTATCAGAGCCATGGATTTATCTGCGACAATTTCTTTGTTTGGCTGATAAGTCCAGTTGAACATTTTGGGCTCTATAACAGCCGTGGCCAGAAAAGAGGTAGGTTCATTATACAGCGAGAGTGTTGCTACCCTAACCGATAAAGCATGATGATAATCGTTACTTTTCTCTTTAATAAAAGACATCAATGAGTAGCTTAAATTATCGTTATCGTCTCTTGAAATGTAATAATGCACTATTTTAGATTGAATGCCTGATCCGTCCAGGTAGTTCTTATAAACCTGTGCGGTAGGCTTACGAACTATTTCGGTCTGAATGATCGGATTTTCACGGTAAGTGTTTATACTTTGAGCTGCAATATTAGCAAATTCACTCCAATCGCTGAAAAGTATATTGTAGGAGAAATCTGTATTGGCAATACATTGCTGTTTCTCATCTGTCTGACACCAAGCCACAGAATAAAATGAATGACCTTTATAGGCGATTATCTTTCTATTGATAAGAGATTCTTGCTTAAGTTGCTTCATACGATCTTGGTAGAGATTTAAAACTTTTGTATTGAGATCCTCGATATCTTCATCAGAGCGCCCGATCAATGTCAGGTAATTAGCCTCGACGATCCTATTTTTGACAATATAGTTTCTTGGTGCATCGTTTTTATCCAGGCTGAACCAGGTGGCTAAACCTGCTGCTAGAGTCAGGCCGATGACAGTCAAGAATATGGCTTGTTTAGAGGCCTGATATTTGGATATTAAACTTGGTGTGGCTGGTTCCGCTAAGCTGATTTTTTCTCGCTCAAAATCATGGATCCGATAGCCAATCCGGGGCAGGGTTTCAATAACATCACCTTTTTCTATTTCCTGTAATTTTACGCGTAAAGCACGTAGTACCTGAAAAAGAGAGGCTTCAGTAACATTACGATCAGGCCATCCGGCCGTTAGCAATTCATCTTTAGTCACGGGTCGATGATGATTATCAAGCAGGTATGTCAGAATGTACTGTTCTGATTGGTTGAGTCTTTGGGTCGAATCAGATGATTTAAGAATGCAGAGGCTGGGTATGTAGCAAACGTCTGTTCGAAACTTAATCTGCTCAGTACTTGGCATCAATACCTCTAATAATTGAAGACATATAATTATACCCAAGCCACTTCAAAATGCGAGATTCAGAGCTTCCTCTGGGAACTCAATTCGAACGAAATGTGTGTAGGAATGCGCTCCCTTTCAAACACATTTTGTGAAGAAGTGATTTTCCAGAGGAACTCCCAAAGGGCGAGTTTCATTGGCTTTTATTCTGTGTTAGCCATTCTCTAAATAGAACCACTATTCACTCAAATGGCTGCCTTGACTAAAAGCCAATGAATTCTCGCTGAACTCTGCATCTTGAAGTGGCTTGGGTATATCAGGCAACACGATAATGCAAATTTAAAGAGATATCATCTAATAGTTAAATTTATCTATTTTAATACAAAAGCGAAAAATCTACGGCCTAAATATCAATCGGGACAATAGAACAGTTGAAATACGTTATTCAGCGACCACATTGTATTGTTGGGTGATAAATGACCAGGTGATAGGTGGTTTGGGTATAATATGCCAAGAGATTTACTACGGTGGTTCGATAATAAAGGGAAGTCGATGCTTCCCTTTGCACGCAGGATTATTTTTTGAAAATTTCCTGGAATTCACGCTTCATCGGAGGATTGCGGCGTGCTTGCTTCAGTTGCTTACACAGATCTTTTACACAGTTGTGCAGCACTTTATCAAGAAGAGCGGCTTTATACTGTTCCTGTTCATCTGCACTCATATGGTCCGGAAGTTCTTTATCTTGAAGCTCGCCAAGAAAATCAACACCTGAATAGCTTTGGCTAAGTGCAACGAGTGCGTGAAACTGTTCGAAGTTATCTAAAACGTTTTGCGCGCTTGCAGGCATGTTATCCCATGCTTCGCGAGAAGAGGTTTCGGAAACTTTATAAACACTAATCAGCATGTCCAGAAGTTCTTCTGGAACTTCTTCAAAAGCAACAACCTGACGAAGTTCTGGTGAACATTCTTCAAGCGAAAGTTTCATATCTTCTACGATTTGCTCGTCTATTTTTTCGTTCTCAGACATAGCCATTTCCTACAGCATTAATGATTAAGGATGGGAATCCTATAGTTCTAAAGACAAATGTCAACATATCATGTCAGAGGTCTGGTTAAATCTGAATCTTACCGATTTGCTATCTGGGTCACATTGGTCAGTCTGTGATCCTGAATAACGAGATCTGCCTGCCTTTACGCAACAAGTGTGCTATATATTATAAATAATACAAGTGTATTTATATCAATAGGATGCTTTCATGGAAGCGATGCGTATCTTACTTGTTGATGACGTTCATTTAGAGCGTATGCAGCTTGCTATGAGATTACAAAGGTTAGGACATATTGTTGAGGCTGTTGGTTCAGGTCGTGAAGCGATTGAAAAGTATCCATTGTTTGAGCCCGACCTGTTGCTACTCGATATCAGTATGCCAGTGATGAGCGGTACTGAAGTCGCTGCGCAAATTCGTATTAAGCATCCTGAATGGGTACCGATTATTTTCCTTAGTGGTCATGATGAACCTGAAATGATCGAAAAAGCGATTGATATGGGGGGCGATGACTATTTGATTAAACCCGTTAATAAGATGGTGCTCGCTTCTAAACTCAAAGCCATGCAACGTATTTCAAGTATGCGGCATCAGCTGAAAGAGGCAACGGTTAAACTGGAACAAGCCAATGAGCTATTGTCACAGCAGGTTAACGAAGACGGTCTGACTAAGCTGGCAAATCGACGTTATTTAGATGAAAAACTCGCGGAATATATTTCCTGGCACGGACGTAACAGTTTTTCGATGACCATTATCATGATCGATGTAGATCACTTCAAAGCTTATAACGATTACTATGGCCATCTGGAAGGTGACAGGTGTTTGCAAATGATATCCGGCGAATTAAAGGCATGTTACAGTCGTGCGGGTGAACTGGCAGCCCGTTATGGCGGTGAAGAGTTTGTGGTTCTGATTAGTAACTGTGATAAAACCCGTGCCGTTAAAGAATGTGAAAGACTGAAAAACTGCATTCAGAAATTCGAAATACCTCACTTGCGTTCGAACACATCACACATTGTTACCGTTAGCCAGGGTATGGTTTCCTGGATCCCAACCGGGTTGGAAACGGCAGAAAATATGTATGAAATCGTTGATAAAGTTCTTTATAAAGCCAAAGAGCAGGGGAGAAATCGATTTGTCGTTGCCGAATTCACCTAATTTGGCAAATTTCCGCATTTTCAATAAAGCTCGGTTCAATACCCTTCATAAGGCCGGTTATCTTTAACGGCCTCTAAGATCATAAAATATCATTATTATTCAATGGTGAGCTATGCTTATAGCAATTAGTATTAACAAGCTGAAATCAATAATCAGTTGTTTAATACGCTGTATTCATGATTTTAGGTGGGGGAAGCAGTATGAAACTTTTTTCTCTCTGTGTCGTTATGGTTACATTATTACTAACGGCTCCGGTCTTTGCTGATGATGTTTGGATCATCGATATTAAAGGTGGTATCGGGCCTGCAACCAGTGATTTTGTTACTCGTGAGATAGAACAGGCCCAGACGGACAAAGCATCATTCATCATTCTTAAAGTTGATACTCCCGGCGGTCTTGATACGTCTATGCGCGAAATCATTCGTGGTATCACGACTTCTTCGATCCCTGTTGCAACCTGGGTTGGGCCCGCAGGTGCCCGTGCCGCGAGTGCCGGAACCTATATTCTGCTGGCCAGTCACATCGCATCGATGGCACCGGGCACAAATTTAGGTGCAGCAACTCCGGTATCATTAACGGCGCCTGGCGGAAGTAAAGATCCTGACGAATCTGATAATCCATTCTTACCAAAAGAAAGCAAAGATAAAACTAAAGACAAAGAAGACCCCACGGCTTCTGGTGATGATGAGAGCAAAGCCTCACAGCAACCTGATACCGGCGATGAGCGTGTCAAAGCAAAAACTGCCATGGAGAAAAAGGTTATAAATGATGCTGCGGCTTATATTCAAAGTCTGGCTAAACTACATGGCCGAAATGATGTCTGGGCTGCCAAGGCGGTAAGAGAGGCGGCCAGCCTAGATTCTGAGAGTGCGTTAACTGAAAATGTGATCGATTTTCTTGCGGTAAATTTAGAACAGTTAATCGCCAAAGCGAATGGGCGCACGGTGACCATTAATGGCTTGGAGAAGAAAATTGAGTTGACCAATGTCGTTTATGTCGAACGTATACAAGATTGGCGGTTCAAGTTGTTATCAGTGATCACCAATCCGAATGTGGCCTATATTCTGATGCTTATTGGCATATACGGCCTGCTGCTGGAGTTCTATAACCCAGGCGTTGGGTTACCAGGTGTATTAGGCGGTATTTGCCTGTTATTGGCCATGTATTCTCTACAAATGTTACCAGTTAGCTATGCCGGTTTAGGTTTATTGCTGCTCGGTATTGCGTTGATGGTCGCAGAAGCGTTCAGTCCCAGCTTTGGCATTCTCGGGCTAGGGGGCGTGGTGGCTTTTGTATTAGGCTCCATTATGCTGATGGATACCGAAACCCCCGGTTATCAGATTGCATTGCCACTCATTGTTGGCCTGACTGTTGTGTCGGCGATGTTTACCTTCGTGATCCTTGCCCTGTTACTTAAAACCAGGCGAAAACCGGTTACAACGGGGACACAAGTGATGCTGGGCCATAGTGCTCAGGTACTGAGTGGTTTTCCTGGTGAAGGGCGTGTATTGGTTGAGGGGGAAGTTTGGCAGGCGCGGTGTTCAAGTTCATTGCAAGCCGGTCAGCAGGTTATTGTTAAGAATATATCTGGCTTGTGGCTGGATGTAGAAAGAAACAGTAGCAATGTAGAAAATAAACAGTAGCAATGTAGAAAATAATAAGAAGGAATAGCGGTATGATTACGTATTCTCTTGCGACGATTGTGGTGCTGGTGGTTGTGCTAATCATGAGCATGTTTAAAATTTTACGTGAGTATGAACGTGCAGTGGTATTTTTGCTTGGACGCTTCTATCAGATCAAAGGCCCTGGATTGATCATCATTGTGCCGATTATTCAACAAATGGTGCGGGTTGATTTGCGTACCATTGTACTGGATGTGCCGACTCAGGATTTGATCACCCGTGATAACGTATCGGTACGTGTCAACGCCGTGGTGTATTACCGTGTGGTCGATCCGAAAATGGCGATTAATAATGTAGAAAATTACAACGAAGCGACCAGTCAGTTATCACAAACCACGTTGCGTTCTGTATTGGGGCAGCATGAGCTTGACGAGTTGCTAGCAGAGCGAGATACGCTGAATAAAGACTTGCAAGCGATATTGGATCAACGTACTGACAATTGGGGAATTAAAATTGCCAATGTTGAAATCAAGCATGTAGACCTTGATGAAAGTATGGTTCGAGCACTGGCCAAGCAGGCAGAGGCTGAGCGTTCTCGTCGAGCGAAGGTTATTCACGCGATGGGTGAACTTGAGGCATCGGCTAAATTAGGTGAAGCGGCGGAAGTGTTAAATAGAGCGCCGAATGCGGTTCAATTGAGGTATATGCAGACCTTAAATGAAATATCTAATGACAGAACGACCACCATTGTTTTCCCAATGCCGATAGATCTTGTTGAGAAAGTCTCTGAACTAATGTCAGTGAAGAAGGAATGATGAGAAAATATCTAGCAGTATGACTTTAACATCACCGCCTATATGGCGGTGATGTTTTAAGGATAGTTAAATCAACTCGTCGGCCTGTTTGATTTGTTCACCTTTTCAGCAATTAACGAATGATCAGAAAAAGAGTTTATTCAGGTCTTACCGGAGAAGGTACAATGCGCCCATTAACGGGTGTCGGCATCCTAGCAAGCTTTATTGGTAATGTAAGAATGACTCTAAAGAAAAAAAGACAAACAGAGAAGAAGGGATTACACCCACGCAACCCGCATCGTCAGCGCTACGATTTTGGTGCGCTAATTGCGACCTGTTCAGAACTTGCCCCATTTGTTGCAGAGAATCCGTTTGGTGATTTGTCGATTGATTTTGCCAATCCCGATGCAGTAAAAATGCTCAATAAAGCCTTGTTGCGTCATTTTTATCAAGTCGATAACTGGGATATTCCACCAGGTTACTTATGCCCGCCGATCCCCGGACGTGCAGATTATATTCACCATATTGCGGATTTACTGGCTGATTCTAATGAGGGAGAGATCCCGAGAGGAAAAGGGATCACCGGGCTAGATATTGGTGTTGGCGCAAACTGTGTGTACCCGATCATCGGGCACCGCGTTTATGGCTGGCGATTTGTTGGTTCAGATATAGATCCAATCTCGATTAAGTCAGCAAAATTTATGGTTGAGTCGAATCGCAGTCTGGCTGGAAACATAAAATGCCGACTGCAGAAGTCTCCGGATAATATTTTCACAGGTATGATCAATGCCGGTGATATGTTTGATTTTACTATCTGTAATCCTCCCTTCCATGGTTCTTTAGAAGAAGCAACGGCAGGCTCAGAGCGTAAGCAACGTAACCTGAGTGCTAATGCCAATAAAAAAGGCGGTAAGAAAGCATTAAATGCCATTGCCAATGCATCAGAGAGCAGTAACAAAGGCAAACCAGTACTGAACTTTGGCGGACAGAAAGCCGAATTGTGGTGCCCAGGGGGCGAAATTGCATTTGTTAAGCGCATGATTAAGCAGAGCGCGCAGACACCAGAGAGTTGTTTCTGGTATTCAACATTAGTGTCTAAGAAAGACAATCTACCTGCTATTTATAAGGCGCTGAAATACGCCAATGCCGTTGATGTGCGTACGATTGAAATGGCGCAAGGACAGAAAACCAGCAGAATGATTGCCTGGACTTTCCTGACCAAAGAACAGCAGTCCGAATGGCGCGAGCATCGTTGGAAAAAGCAATAATAGCGACGCTCCATTTATATCAAAGCGACCATATTGGTCGCTTTTACTCGGGCCTGTTTCTCTTTCAATATTGCAGCATTTATGTAGAAAGATAATCAGGTATTAACCTATCCCGCGAGACATGGCGACTACCCGCTTTAATACCCAGCGAATAAGAAGTGGTATTTGTTCTATATCTGACTCATCAGTATATTCAACCATGGCTAAAGCGACATCTGGCTTGGCGTAGCGTTTTAGTGCCTTTCGAATGATTTTTTTGGGAGGCATAGGGTTTTCTTCTGACACATGCGCTAATTTTCTGAATAAAGGCTCATAACCGTGATTGAAAAGGAAGTGCTCGATGTCTATATCTGGTAATACCGTTAAACGGTGCCTTTCTGCCTCAGTTCCGAGCATGTTTTTTACTGTTTGAGCGTATTTTTTACCGGCGGTATCGCCATCTGAAATTAGATGCCATTCAATACCTAAATGTCTCGCCACCTTAATCAACGGCTTTAAGCCACTTTGGGCAAACTCAATAATTTGTACTCCTTCCGCGGCCAAATTATAGCCACAGATACGTGCCAATTCATTGAATAACCAGACCTCCGTTTCACCTTCAACCAGTAACCATGCCCGGGCAAACAGAGCGTTGGGGCGGTGTAGTCGAATATGAAAGGTGACGCGGCGTTCCTCATTGCGGCTCAAATCCCTAGGCTCAATAGAGCAGACCTTGGTTCTATCGGGTTGACGTATCAGTTTCTTAATGGCGTGCAGGGGAACGACAGAGGCTAAATCCGGGCTATTCGTCGTTAGTATTTTTTGCATCGGCATATTGGCAATAAATGTCCATGCCTGATGCAATATGGTGGGATGAAGCCGGCCTTCCGGATCTTCGAGGATCATTATCGGTCGCGAGATCCGTTTAAGTTCAACCGGACCACGGGCGCGAATGTAGGCATTCAGTAGTCCCATCAAGATTAAGCGACTTTGCTTGGTCATCTGAGGCTCGGTCAGTTGCTCTAAGGGGTTTTCTCCATGCTGACTCCGGCTCGGGAAATGGGTCCGGTCGAATTGGCTCGTTCGGTTATGGGGAGTGAAAGCAAAATAGTGATCGACCAACGTGCGTAGAGCATTCACACTGCTTTTTAGCTCGCCAGGGCTGACATGACCGGGTTTGGTTATCAAGCGGCGGCAAGTATTGTCTAATCGCTTTTCGATACGGGCATTTTTTGATTGTCCGTTATGAGATTGTCCGTTGTGCGGTTGCCCGTTGCCGTTATGTGATGGAGCAGGCGACATATTGAGAGAGTCGTCACGCAGTCTTCGAGCATCCCGAATACGTACAATAGGGTGTAGGCCCATTAATTGTTTTACAAGTTTGTCTGCATCGGGGCATTCGATGACTTTGCCGTTACTATCGAGAAATCGGCGTTGGGTAAAGATCTTATCATTGTCGATGATACTGCTTATTTGATAATAGAGATGCTGAAGGCCGTCTTGTGCTACCCATACAGGAGCGAAACTTCTATATCTCCGGGCTTTATGTTCGCTTTTATAATCTTCATTCCAGTGCAATATGATTTGTAGCTGAGACATTTTGTGGTGACCGAGCGCATAGTCGATATGAAAATCTGAAAATTTAAAATTATAAAACTGCGCATCAGGAGGCAAGGCGATACTTAGCGCATCCAGTAAGGATGATTTACCCCAGGCGTTTTCACCAATCAAGACAGTTAGTTCATCAAAAGTGAGGGATAACCGTTTTATTCCTCTGAATCCCGAAATCTCAATACGTTCTAAATGCATAAGCCACCTCTTATAATTTAGATTACAGCACCTTGATATGGTATTTGCCCGTTTTGGTCACAGAACAGTGATATCTGATTGGATAATTATGAATATACCCAAGTAACCTCAAGATGCCGGATTCAGAGTGATACCAGCCAGTTCAATTCAAGGAAAATGTGCGAAGGAATGGCAGCTCCTTTCGAGTGCATTTGACGCAGAAGTGGGCTGGCTGAATCACTCCCGAAGGGCGAGTTTTCCAGGCACTCATGTTGCGTTGCTGATTTTTGATGTAGAGCGCTATATCTGCAAATCAGCGCCTGACCTTAGTGCCTGGAAATTCTCGCTGAAACGAGCATCTTGAGGTTACTTGGGTATAATTGTAAGGCTTTTTGCTTAATACTTGAGACAGATTAATCGCGTTGTTATAGTCCGTAGCTGTTATGAACTCGGGATAATTGAACGTCTTTTATCGTGTATTCAATTGTTAGATCAGATTTCTTAAATTGATAGGAGGTGTCGGGTGGCAAAGATTATTCATACTATGATCCGCGTTGTGGATTTAGATAAATCATTAAAATTTTACAAAGAAGCGCTTGAACTGGATATTGCGGAACGCTTAGATTTTGATGGTTTTAGTCTTGTTTATCTGCGTAATGAAGAAAATGATATGGAGCTTGAGCTGACCTGGAATGAAGGGACAGAAGAAGCGTATAGCCACGGATCGGGCTATGGTCATATTGCTGTTGCTGTAGATGAGTTAGAAGCCGAACATCAAAAACTTGCAGACCTCGGTTATGAACCTGCAGATGTCAAAGAGTTTTTCCGTGAAGGGCAGTTATTGGCGAAGTTCTTTTTCGTTCTGGATCCTGATGGTTATAAGATTGAATTCTTACAGCGTCATGGTCGTTACCAGTAAATATGAATGAGGAAAAGGTAGCAATTGAAGCTGCCTTTTTATCTCAACCACTTCAATAAACGATCGGTTTAGCAGCATCAACGTTAGAATAAAAAGATAAACTAACTGTTGCGCAGATAATTCGTTAAGTAATATTTAAACTTTTTCCTGATAAATATCCCCGTCCTAATACCCACAAGCATACAGATAATGGTCAGAGCGCCAGCGGGAGAGAAAGCCGGTAACGCGACTAATAGTTGGGAATCATTGCCTCCTAAAGCCAACGACGCACCAATCCCCATGATGATCCCTGCGCAGAGGTGTAATAAAAGCTGTAAAGGCCTCAGTTGAAACTCCCTGAAGTTAAGCCTTTTTTTTGCGCTAATCGCCATACCAAAGATCAGACTGATAATCACCAAATAGCGCTGCACCGACGGCCATTTATCAGACTCACC
Source organism: Photobacterium sagamiensis (assembly GCF_050337085.1). Lineage (NCBI taxonomy): Bacteria > Pseudomonadati > Pseudomonadota > Gammaproteobacteria > Vibrionales > Vibrionaceae > Photobacterium > Photobacterium sagamiensis. Next base: position 19,027 of record NZ_JAKJSP010000007.1, read on the forward strand.
ATGAATGGATGCGGCAACGATATCTTTCAACAACTGGCTTGGCGACCAGTTAGGAAGCAAGCTCGTTAATATGCTGGCAATAATACCAAACAAGACGATTCCCAATAAAATAGGGCGCTTAGAGCTGGGAACTCTGAAGAAAATGAGGGCGATCAGAAGGAATAACATTACTGTCACAGTGATTGACGGGCTAGTTATTGGGGGCAAGGTGGCATAAGACATATTGATGGTAACGGATGCTAACGAGCACCAGCCGATTAACCAGCCAAGTAAGGTGGCGATCATCTGGTAATGGCCTTTAGCCAGCTTTGATATGGTTGAAATGGCGCAGCCTTTGTTCATTGCGGCCCCCAGACCAAATAATAGGCCGCCAATAAAAAAGGGAAAGCTGATGTCATGCCTGAACATCGCCGAGTCGATAAACAGTTGATCCGATATTGGGCTTACCAGCCATAGCCAGAATCCGCAACATAAGATAGTTAGCAGAAATCCAGGGCGTTTAGCCTGAAACTCCTGCACGCCGCGGACCATACATAATCCGGTTTTTTGGGCGAGAATACCTACGAAACATGCGAGTAGCAGTGTGAATGCATAAGGGATCATGCTGTTATCCAGTAGTATCAAATAGCCTTATATAAATATAAATGGCATTGGCAGAAAGCGCATGAGCTGAGCGTACATAAATTGAGAGTACTCAATTGTGACGCGGTCACTGATAAGGCTCAGTGAGTAAAGCTATATTGCCAGCGAAATGATGAAAAAATCTATTGTCTTCAGTTTCATAGCAAATATTGTCGCTATGTGTGATATAGTTCGTTTTACATCACGTTTTCTATGATATTTTCAAAATATCAGAAGCCCAGATGTGAGCGAAATCAACTTACTGTGTGATAAACCTCATGTCCTACGTAATGCTGTTATTACTCAGCCCTTAAATGGAGAGCAACGATCCTTTATGACTCAACACCGCGCAGCAAATATCACTTTTGCACATATTAATGACACCCACTCACACTTCGAACCTTCTTCAATTTCATTGTCACTTCCTACTGACGTGCTTGAAACGGAAACATCTGTTTATGCCAGTTGTGGTGGTTTTTCTCGCGTGTCAACGGCGGTTAAAGAGGTAAAAAAGCAAGCTTACATGCAAGGTCGTGAATTCATGTTCCTGCATGCCGGTGATTGCTTTCAGGGAACCTTGTATTTCTCTCTGTATAAAGGCATCGCCAATGCCAAGCTTCTGAATGCCATTGGTGTTGAGGCGATGGCATTGGGTAATCACGAGTTAGATATGGGAAACGGGATCGTTGCCGATTTTCTCGATCTTGTTGATTTCCCAATGCTGGTGGCTAACTGGGATCTTTCACAAGAAGATCAGACAAAAGCGAATCCGTTACGTCATAAGAGAAACATCTGTGCTTTTGATAAAGAAAATGGGCATGGACGTTTTATCGTAAAAGATGTAGCGGGTGAGCCCGTGGCAATCTTCGGTCTTGCAATAGAAAACATGGCCGGAATCGCAAACCCGGATCCCGATACTGAGTTCTTAAATGTCGTCGATGTGGCCCAAAAGACAATCACTGCTATCCAACTGCAGGGTATAAATAAAATTGTAGCCCTTAGCCATTTAGGTTATGACCGTGACTTGAAATTGGCTGCAGAAATCGACGGACTGGGGGCGATAATTGGTGGCCACAGCCATACCATGCAAGGTGACTTTTCCAACTTAGGTTACGGCGTCACTGATGAGTATGCAAAGATGGTTAACAATACTTGTGTAGTGCAGGCTGGGTGTAATGCCTTATCGTTAGGTCAGCTTGAGTTAGATTTTAATCCTGATGGTACTGTTGCCAAAGCTTCAGGTACCAATCAGCTTCTACTTGGTCGACAGTTTACCGTTGATGCTTCTCGAACCGAGCATCTGGATTCAGATACCCATGACGTGGTCAAAGGCTTCCTGAGCGAACAGTCGAACATTCGTTTTTGTCCTAAAGATCCGATCATCGAAAATATATTAAACACCGAGTACCGACCTGAAGTCCGTAAACGGCAGACACAACAGATTGCCGAGGTTACCGCGCCGCTGCGGCATGTGCGTGTACCTGATCACAAAGGCTGCAGTCAGATTGCCCCTTTAGTGGTGGAAAGCTTTGTATGGCAAGGGCGTCAGCTTGGTTTTGACATTGATTTTGGTATTCACAATGCTGGTGGTGTTCGTTCATCGTTAAATCCTGGCCCCTTGACCTCTGCTGACATTGCCGGAAAATTACTGCCTTTTGCAATTGGTCTTATGGTGTACCGTGTTAAGGGCCTGCGGGTAAGAGAAGCATTAGAAGGTGCGATCAATAACGCCATTGATAATGGTGTGACAGGTACGGGAACGGGCAGTTTTCCCTATATCTCTGATCTGAACTTTACTTACCGGTGTTGCGCAGATATAGGGATGCGAATTGAAACTTTGCAGATCAATAAAAATGGCCAATGGATTGATGTTGAAGACGACGAGATCTATTCATCGGTCTCTTCTGGTTATACCGCGACAGGTAAAGAAGGCTATCATGCCTTACTCAATTATGAATCAGAGCCGCAGGCATTGAATGTCACCATGGCGGAAGCCTTTGAAGAATATGCCCGTGCAAAGGGTAAGCTTTCAGCACCGAGTGAATCCTTAATTTCTTATATTCCATGTGAATGTCAGCAAGGTGTTGCCTGAACTTCAGAGTTATTACTTGGTGATCAGCAAAACACATCAAGTATCGATGAAAGCCTATGATAGTCGTCAGTAAATTGATTTTTAGCTGTCAATAAATTGAACTATCAAACACAAGGCGCCGTTGAAATGGCGCTTTCTTTGTTTTAAGCGTCATGATTTTGTTATTTTTATTTATAATAAAATAAATCTAAAAATAGGCTAAAGAATGCACTAGTATTGTCGATAATTATTCTTGTAAGGATATAAACTTTTTGGAGGGAATATGAGTCGTGATTGGTTTGATGTAGCCATGGTAACTGGTTGGATTTCAGCTTGGGGCGTCATTATTTATATGATCCCTGCAGCAGGTGTATAAAAATCCTCTAATTTATTGACCGCTCAGGTCGGGTTAGCTAGAAGCTGTTTATCTTTCAATATTGCGATTATGTTGAAAGATAAGCAGCCCCTAATCTGATATAGACAAAAGCCGAGCATTTGCTCGGCCTTTAATATTTTAAAGAACAGTTTCAAATAATCATTTTAAAAGTGATTAAGCAATAACTGCTTCTTCTGTTTTATTCATTTCTTTTGCCAAGCGGTAAGCGGCCAGGTCTTCGATGGTCAGCACCGGCATATCGAACTTTTTACCAAACTCGATCACTTCCGGTAGGCGAGCCATAGTACCGTCGACATTGGTGAGCTCACAAAGCACACCATAGGGCTTAAGGCCAGACAGACGCATCAAGTCGATAGTTGCTTCAGTATGGCCGCGACGACCAAGAACGCCTTCAGGATTCGCTTTTAATGGGAATACGTGGCCCGGACGGCTCAAGTCTGCAGGAGATGCATTGTCAGCAATGGCTGTCTTTATCGTGGTTACACGGTCAGCGGCAGATACGCCAGTTGTCACGCCTTTTGCAGCTTCTATTGTGACGGTAAAGCCAGTTTGATTTGCACTGGTATTGTTTTCTACCATCATTGGCAGTTCAAGCTGTGCAACACGCTCTTCTGTCAGACATAAACATACTATGCCTGAACACTCGCGGATCATAAGTGCCATTTGTGCCGGGGTCAGTGTTTCTGCGGCAAAAATGATATCGCCTTCGTTTTCACGATCTTCATCATCAACAACTAAAACACCACGTCCTTGACGGATAGCAGCAAGACTAGCTTCAACACGATCAAAAGCAGTGCCAAAAGGGGAAAGTAGTGACTGATTCATGGTAATAACTCCGTATAAAAAAATTAACCAGAATCAGGGCGTAGAAAGGCAGCGTTCCAGCTTTGGCCGGAATAACTTTAACAGTGTAGCGTCAATCATTACGTATTAATCTGGCGTATAAGCAAATGCAAATAGCCGCAGACGTACGATTAACCATTCATTGCATTGACAAATTTACCAGGGGTAAATCAATTAAGCGCAAAGAACGTTTTGAACACATAAGTAAGAGACAAAGGTATGCCCCCACTGATCCTCTTACATCCGGACTATAACCGTCGGCTCTGGACTCATACTCGATTGAGAGCATTACACCAGATCTGCTGACCTTATCAACGTTATACGTAGATAAGCGCTCGCGGGCTTTTCAGTTAGTTCATTAAGCGAACATAGGCTGAATTACCGCCGGTGGGGAATTGCGCCCCGCCCTGAGAATTCACGAACATGTTAGAAAAAACGTCACCCAGAGGCAAGGAAAAGCCTTCCAATAGACGCATAACTTTGAACTGAAAGGGTTATTGATGATTTTGTAAGCTGTTTTTCTTGTTTTGCAAGTCATTTGTCGAGGGGGGAGGACAGTACTTGGATAGTGCTTTAACCAATAACGGTAAAGAGTAAGTGGGTAGCTGAATCGCACCCATTAACGCCATGTATTCAGGCCCCAAATATGCGCCGGCGACAGTATAGGTCAGAAGAACATTTCGATTAGCTGCAGTAATGGCTGCTAGCAAAGCGGAGTCCAGTCCCTGGCGGCGGTAGAATAGAAAGCCGGTAAGAAAAAACAGAATACAAAGAGCAATACCAATTAATAAAAAGCTAAGGCCATGAGTGAGTGATTGATCAAACATTTTCCTGAATTCACCAACCAGCCCGAAAGGAAAAGTGAACACCAGCAGAATAGTCACCTGAGAAAGCTTTGTGTGGGTTCGGTGTAATAAATTGTGTGGGATGAACCGATAGCAAACAGCAGAGATACACATCGGGCCGAGAATAAAGATCATTAAACGCTGAATGTAGCTTTGCATGTCCAGTGAGAAGTTACTGTCTTGAAATAAGAGAAAGTTGATGTAAAGCACAGCAGGCATCATTAGTGTTGAAGCTATCGTCATTGCCATCGCTTTCAGCGCATCTAACCCGACAGAGCGGGCTATAGCAGGTGTTGCAAACAGAGAGCCGGTGGCAGTTACCGCGGAGATCGCTAACAACATAGATGACGATGCGCCCAGAAGCCCTGAGATTGAACAGGCAATAACCGATAGAGCAATGGCATGGAAACTGGCGTAGCACCAAATGTCTAATTGACCCAAAAGTTTAATCAGTTCATTTTGCTTCATGCCCAGCAGAGTAAACAACATCAGAAAGAAGAGAATATAAGGTAAGAATGGAAAAATGACAGCTGATGCGGTTGGAAATAGAAACCCAAAAATAGCGGAAAGCATTAAGAGGAGCGATGAGTGTCTTGATAAAAAACTGAGCATAATTATTTCTTTACCTTAAATGTTGCCTTATTGTTACTGTAAAGTCGAGTAAAACACAAGCCTGGAAACTTTAAGCAAAAAACAAGGCTAAAAGTGAGTAATTAACTGCTATTGCTGAAACTTTATTCCAGGGCGGAAAGTGCTATTTAAACCTTCTTTAACACATTATAAAAACTAATGTTGACATGGAGATTTTGTCATTTTTGAGGCGCAATAAAAGCGGCTAATATTACTTCAGTTAAATAAGAAACCAAAAATGAAGAGGCAATCATGGCACAGGTAATGAACTTCGACACCATCGCAACTCCTACCGCAATGGATAAGAGAGCCTATGCGGTTAATATCAAAGGATTGATTGCACACGTAGTAGATATCTTATTTGGTGGTTCAACAGCACCAAAGCAATACAATGTATCTGATTTACCGTCACATCTTCAAAAAGATATCGGTCTTTATCGTTAACGATACATATCAAAAGAATACTTATAAAACGCCAGCATTTGCTGGCGTTTTTTGTATCTGCACTTAAGCCCTCTGTTTATCTGTCAACAATGTATTATCCTGAACAAAAAAATTGTAAAGAATCTTTGGTCTAAATAACACAGTAAAACTCAAGTGTTAGCGGAATTTATCTTACAAAATGCAAGGTTACACTAAAATGGTCGATAATTAGTTAACCAATGAGATTTTTTGTAATGGATTATTCGCTGGTAATTCACAAGGATCTGGGAAACCGCAGTGACGTCTGCATTGTCGATGAGAACATGCTACCAGCTTGTTTCTTCCTTAGTAATCACCTCAGCACATCGTTTTCTGACCGTGCTTTTAATACTCGGCTGACTTACGGAAAAACACTGCTGTTTATTTATCGCTACTTCACGGCTTTGTTGCAGCACTAAAGCTACGTGGTCTTTTGATACGGTTAGTCGATTCGGTAGCTATTGGGCATCCCGAGGTGAGTGAAGTGATTTAAAATAGAACAACCGAGTAACATTTTCTTTGACTGATTTTCAAACTCTCTGCTGTGTAATGTATTGCCTATTATCTTCTTGTAACGTTGCATGGCAGTTTCTGAGATATTCCTTTTCCCGTATTGCCGCACGTTCTGCCAACCGATAATGCCAAGTGCGAAGCAACCTATCAGGTTACTCATCCTCTTAGGGTGATGAGCCTCATCTGCAAACGTATTGTCTTTCGGCGGAATAACAATCTCAGCATTCGGGAAGTTCTCTTCAAGCGTTTGGTACACCGCATTGGTATCATACATTTTGTCGGCACTTACGTGCTCGACATCCGTAATGATGGACTGACATAAAGCCCCGACAACCTGATCATCCATGGTATTTTTATCGGTGAGGACTGCGCTCTGAATGAAGTGAGCCTCATCAACAGCGAAATGCGCCTTTCGCCAGCTTCGTTTTGCATTAACCTTATGTTTTTCCTGGTGCCATTCATCCATACCAAACCTCTTGAGTCCCGTTGAATCAATGGCTATCGCTGCAATTTTGTCGTCTGATTTTTCATTCTTTCTAAAACGTGGCGTCGTGAGATTGAGCTGCTTCAGCCGCTTTGATAACAACGTATAATCAGGGCATTGAAGCTTGTCCATGCCAAGCTTCATCAGTAAATTTTCAATCAATCCCGGAGCTTGACGTAGCGGAAGTTTATACACCAACCGAATGTAGTGGCAGGCTTCGATGGTAGTGTCAGGATACTTAACAGAAGAACCGGTACCATCATAAACGCGTTCATCATGTTGCCAATTACTGATGATCTCTTCAGATATCCAAATGTCGAACCGCCCGCGTTGCCTGAGAGCCTGATTGTACTCACTATAGTTATTTAACGCGTAGGTATGCTTCTTGAAATGATGGCGTTTGGCGTCATTGTGTTTGTAAGGCATGTGTTAAACAGCTAAGCGGAATGAAAGGCTGGCTATGATAACTGAACTCAATGTGTATAGAAAAACTGAGGGTTATTTGAGCGCTTCAACAAAGCCTCCCTGAACCGACCAGCCCTGACTTCATCGATCAGATTACAATTGGTTGCCGCCACGATGCGTACATCAACTTTGAGGGTTTGATCATCTCCGACCTACTCAAATTCACCCGGAGTAACTTACCCTGCTGAGTCATGGGGATAAAAAAAAGCAAATTGTTCCCTACGGATGAATCAGCTAGAAAAGTTGTTTATCTGGCGATTCAGGATGCTTCCAAACGTTGGACAATGCCAATCCATAACTGGAAACAAGCCCTGAACCACTTTATGATTATGTTCGAAGACCGATTAACTGAATACTTGTAACCAATGGCAGTTACACAGAATTATTTACAGGGTCCATAACCCTCCACTTCAGTTTGCGACACAACCGCCCCCCCCCCTCCTCAGATTCTCTGGCTCATTTACTTTTCTTCAAAGTAGTGAGACGTATTTCCTTCGACTAAGTCACGTTGTTGTTCCAGAATATCTTCTATAAATTCCTTACATACTCGTACTTTTGCTGTGGCTCTTAAATCAACGTGACTCAGCAGCCATAACCCCCAGGTGGAAGGCGTTAATGGCACGTCGAGGCGTCGTAAATTCGGTTCAAGATCCGCGACGAAGCAAGGTATTCTTGCCAGCCCCATATGATTGTTAACGCAAGCGAGCATTGAGGTCATTTCATCGACCTTCATAACAACGTTGGCATCGCTAAAAAGCTCGCGAACCCATTCTGGTTTTCCTTGTTGATCGTGAAAAATAACAACGTCGTGCACGTCTTTTTGTTTATTCAAATAGTTAGTGCTGCCATAAATACCATGGACTAAAGGCAATATTTTTTTCCCGACTAAATACTCAGGCGGTTTGTCGGTGACGCGCAAAGCGATATCGGCCTGGCGTGCAGATAAGTCTAATAATCCGGCAGAGCCCATTAAATGCAAATCAATACCGGGATAGGCACGAGTAAATAACCCTAATTGTGGGATCACTAAACGGCTTATTACATCGTATGCGCCAGTCAGTTTAAGCGTTCCGGATAGTTGGTGATCTAAACCAAACACCCGTCTGTCGATCGCTTGCACTTGCTCTTCCATTTTCAAAGCGTGCTCATACAGCCCTTCGCCTGCATGCGTCATGGCGTAACCATCGCGCAAGTGATCAAATAAGCGAGTGCCTAAACGTTTCTCTAACGCGGCTATTCGTCTTGCCACGGTCGTATGTTTAACGGATAACTCTCGCCCCGCAGCACTGACTGTACCGGTTCTGGCCAATGCCAGGAAAAACTTTAAATCATCCCAATTCATCTTTTTATCTGCTATTCCACCAACGCGCTGCGTCAAACTCATCCGCCTCTATTGTGCATATATGCACATCTCTTGTGCCAAATCGATTGTTTCAACCTTACTGCGCACACCTTAATCTAGCACTATCGAAACGGTTAGCAACTAGTAAATATTAAGAGGTATGAGATGCACCCCAGTCAAAATACTCATTTCATCCTCATCACATTAAAACGAAAAGTTTAGTTATTCAAAAGGGTTGTAATATGCTTATTAAAACAATTGCACTATCCACATTATTATTGGTTTCAGCATCAACTGCGATGGCCGCTCCAGGTAATGACCATGATCATAATGTCAGCGATCGCTATGAGAGTGAACTCCGCCTGAAAGCCTTTGATGGTGAGCCGACTTATCAAGTAAAAGTTAACCCGCAGCCGTTAGTAGACCGTGATGAGTCAGTATCAACACGACGTGCCACTGAATTACGCAAGCAAGCATTGAATGAGCCTGTACGAAATGTTGAGCCATTCGTACAACGTGATCGTGACGAGCCCGTATCAACACAACATGCCACGGAGTTACGCTTGAAAATCTTTGAAGATAGTTCCTTTGCTATGACATTAGTTGGTCAAACAGGTGCCCATGCTCTGTAATCAATAGCCTAATCGGAAGTTAGGAACTACTACTTATGTAACTGCATGAGACAATTCGGTCCTATCCTGATGACTGAGGTTGCAGTAACGCGACGAAAGCGCCAGCGTGCGCGATCAACAAATTTTGCACTCATCAGAGTGTAAGGAGAAACAGTGCATTCCATCATTTCTGTAAAGGGTCTCTACAAGATTTACGACACCGGTTTTACGGCGCTCAGGAATGTCGACTTGGATATCCGGCGCGGGGAGATCTTCGCGCTACTTGGACCTAACGGCGCCGGCAAGACAACGCTGATCAGCGTGATCTGCGGTATCGTCAACGCCAGTCAGGGCAACGTGACAGCTGACGGTCACGATATTGTCACTGACTACCGCGCTGCTCGCAGCAAAATCGGCCTGGTGCCACAGGAACTCACCACTGATTCCTTCGAGAGCGTCTGGGACACGGTGAATTTCAGCCGCAGCTTGTTCGACAAAGCGGCCAACCCAGCCTATATCGAGCAGCTACTGCGCCAGCTTTCGTTATGGGATAAAAGGAAAGCTAGAATCATGGAGCTGTCCGGGGGGATGAAACGCCGGGTAATGATCGCCAAGGCGCTGTCCCACGAACCTGAGATCCTTTTCCTTGACGAGCCCACCGCTGGCGTTGATGTAGAGCTGCGCCGTGACATGTGGGAAATGGTGCGCGAGATGCAGGGTCGGGGCGTGACCATTATTCTGACCACCCATTACATTGAAGAAGCGGAGGAAATGGCGGATCGAATCGGCGTAATCAATAAAGGTGAGCTGATCCTTGTGGAGGAAAAATCCGTTCTGATGGAGAAGCTCGGCAAGAAACAATTGATGCTTCATTTGCGAACCCCGCTCACCCAGCTGCCGGAGATGCTGAGCAGTTATCAGCTGGAGCTTGGCGATGATGGCAATACGCTGACTTACACTTTCGATAGCCAGCTCGAACACACCGGTATTACTGATCTGTTACGTAGTCTCGGAGAGCAAGGAATGGACATTAAGGATCTTCACTCCAGCGAGAGTTCCCTGGAAGAAATTTTCATTAAACTGGTGAGGGAGCAGGCATGAACATCCACGGCATCCGGGCAATCTACAAATTTGAAATGGCACGCACCAGGCGGACTCTGATGCAGAGCATCGCTTCGCCGGTTTTATCCACCTCGCTCTACTTTATTGTCTTCGGGACAGCTATCGGGTCTCGGATGGGCGAGATCGACGGTGTCAGTTACGGTGCTTTTATTATTCCCGGACTGATCATGCTGTCGCTTTTGAGCGAAAGCATCTCCAACGCGTCCTTTGGTATCTTTTTTCCCAAATTTTCCGGCACCATTTACGAAGTGCTTTCGGCACCGGTTTCGCCGTTTGAAATTGTTGCCGGTTATGTGGGCGCTGCAGCAACCAAGTCGATACTCCTTGGCTTACTGATCCTCGCTACCGCCAGTTTTTTTGTCGACTATACAATTCTCCATCCGGGCTGGATGATAGCGTTCCTGGTACTGACCGCGCTCACCTTCAGCCTGTGCGGATTTATTATCGGTATCTGGGCGGATGACTTTCAAAAGCTGCAGATCATCCCTTTGATGGTAATTACGCCGCTCACTTTTCTCGGCGGGGCATTTTATTCTATCGATATGCTGCCAGAACCTTGGCAGACAATAAGTCTCTTTAACCCGGTGGTCTACCTTATCAGCGGCTTTCGCTGGGCATTTTACGGTGTGGCAGATGTCAATGTGGGTATCAGCCTAGGCATGACGCTGATGTTTTTGCTACTGTGCCTGGGGGGCATTGCGTGGATTTTTCGCACCGGTTATCGGATTAAAGCTTAATTTTCCATATCAACGTGCTTGAAAGTATGAGTGAGGGCGTATTTTTAACGCCACATGAAACAGGACGCTATGAGCAATTTATTTAAAGACATGTATTCAGAATCGTTTTACGCAAAATTTTCTGAAATCTTAACCCTTACCATCCCTTCGTTTGATAAAAAGGTGTTTAGTAACCTGATTTTTAGTGATGAATTTGCCGGGTACGAACTAAGAGCGGGTCGCCTATCTGTTTACGTAACTGCGTCATGATACGGCTGGCTGACTTAAGCCCAGAGCAGAGCCTGCGCGTGTGATGCTGCCATACTCAATGAGTGCGGCCAAAAACGGAAGGTTATTTAAGTTGGCATTTTGGTAAACATATTGTGTTTTTTGCATACTAATTTAGACCCAGTCAGGTTATCTACATGCGCTTATTGCATGCTGAACATCACTTTAAATGACTATTTTTTATTTAGCCTTAATTCTACCATATGCACTAGCAATAATTGTTTGCAGGAAGCATGTCTACAACAACAGCACAAGCAGGTGCAAAGCATTCTGTTAAAACGATTGTTTATTCGGTAGCTGGCTATACCATTCAAATGGAATTTTTGTTAAATGACCAATTACGTTGGACGTATCTTAACGCGCCTACGTCCGAAGAGATTGGGAAAACATCGGTGGAAAATGCAGATCGATTTGAATTACGAAAAGGTTTAATTTTAATGGCCTGGACAGAGAAAACCGGGGCAAATGTGGTTGACGTGTTTGACTATAAAAATAAAAAAGTCTATGCGAATTTTGTTATGCCAGATGGCAAACGTTACAAGAGCGAAGCCACCTTTGAAATTAAGAAGTAAGTTTATTGGAATATGCGGCAACTGTCGTTGCCCTAAAACAGTGTAGAACACGAGGAACATAGTATGAAATTTGTAGTAATTGGAGCGACAGGACAAACAGGTAAAGTGGTCGCCAAAACGTTACAAGCTGCTGGGCATGACGTGCGTGCAGTGGTTCGTAGTGCGGCACAAACGCAAAGCATGTTTGATTTGGGATATGAAGCAGTCATCGCCCACGTAGATGATGTACCCGCACTGACGGCGGCATTTACAGACGTTGATGGCGTATATTTGATGAACCCGCCGGCCTATTTCGAGGTCGATATGTTTGCCAAAGCACATACAGTGCACGCAGCATTATTGGCCGCTGTTAAAGCTGCGCATGTTCCTCATGTGGTGGCTTTGTCTTCGGTTGGCGGGCAACACGCGACGGGTACCGGCAATATTGGAACCAACTATGATTTCGAGCAACAGATCCATGCATCAGGCCAGACAGTGAGTATCCTCCGAGCCCCCAACTTCTTGGATAATTGGGCAAGTGCTATTGCCTCGGCGAAAGAAAAAGGCATATTGCCTTCGATGTTTATTCCCCTGAACAAAAAATGGCCGATGGCTTCATCATTGGACATTGGTGTAACGGCTGCACGTTTATTGATGGCTAATAAAGCCGCGCCAACGTTGACCGAGTTACACGGCCCAGAGGATTATTCAGCACAAGATGCGGCTGAAGCCTTGAGTGAATTGTTGGGTAAACCCATTCAGGCCATCGAAGTACCCACCGACACCATTGCAGCCTATTTTGAAAATTTGGGTTTTCCTAACGTTACCGCACAGGCTTTTCAAGAGATGATGTACGGATTTAATACTGATCACATAGTGTTTTCTGGAGAGGGGGAAGCGGTGTACGGGAATGTGTCAATTAAAGAGGCTTTCGCGTTGTTATTAAGTAACTAAGAAAAACTTATTTCAAATAAGTTGCCATAGCCATCTAACAAGGCAGCGATTTCTGCTTCCAGTGTTTCTTTACTCCAAGTAATAAAGCGGCGTCTGTAATACTTGGCCTGTTTCCAAAGGATTTCGATCAGATTCAATTCCGGACTGTATGCCGGAAGATAGACCAATATCATGTAATGTTGCATCAGCCAGTGTTCTAGGGTTTTCTGATCGATCCCATGGTGCATGCGGGCATTATCAAGAACAATAAAGGTCAAACGATCATCGCCTTGTTCGGCAACTTGCTCTAGAAATTTCACCACGGTAGTCCGGGTTACACTCTTGTCTGTGATTTCATATTGGAAAGTGTTTGCCGCATAATCAAGAGCACCAAGAACGGATCGCCTGCGAATGATGCGTGTCTCGCTTTAGTTGATTATCAAGGGGTGAGGTTTGTTTGCCAAATGTTCTTTAAAAAAGGAAGTTGGTATGCCCTTACAGATGACCGTGCAGGAAAAATAGCAGATGAAGAATTTACATGCGTAGGAGTGGTCACGCGGTTCATTAAGAACCAGTTGAACGATAACTGAGGGTATTACGGTAATTGCGTTAGAGGGTAAAAAGTGTAAAGGATTTGAGACGAAAAATGGGGGAGATTTGGTAAGGATTATGAGCTGAAAAGCCATCATTTACAAAACTGCTAACTTTTGTAAAGGAATTTGTAGTGAGCTACCTAAGACCAGCCCTATGTGGCCGGAGTTCGTCACTCACTCATTGACTCAAGCAGGTGTGTTTTTGTCTAGATAACTGTATTAGTGTTGACAGATAAACAGACCTAGTATTTCTTATCCTGATTGTTAAACACTTGTTGCGCAGCGTCGGTTTTTTAATAGGATTTTTTTGTCATAATTTAATCTTGGTATAATTATTTTCTGTAAGAGTATGGCATGATGTTGATGAATGTGATGGCAGCCTCAAGGAGACTGAATAAGTGGGCTTTTTCTCAAAACTGTTTGGTTTAGACAAAAAAAAGAAAACAGTTGAAGTTGAACCTGTGGAATACGAAGGTTATCTGATCTATCCCGAGCCAATCGCAGAAGGTGGTCAATTTCGTATTGCGGGACGTATTTGTAAACAGATAGAGGGCGAAGTTAAGACGCATACTTTTGTTCGTTCCGATCTGCTGAGCTCTCGCCAGGATGCTGAAACATTCATGTTGAACAAAGCAAAAATGTTCATTGATCAAAATGGCGATAAGATGTTCGGTAACTGAAGTCAGATCGTGATTTTTTGAATGCCTGGGGTAAACGTTAATAGTTAGCGTTTTTCCTGGTTAGTGATTTTGCTTTAAAATAGTTAGTTGTAATAAACAGCAAGACTTCCATTGCCCAATAGGGCAGCTTCATCAAGAATTGATGTCCCTTTATATTAAGCGGTTCTTTAATATCTATTCTTGATTTGTTTTAAACATACATATTAGATGCGAAGTGTGTATTTTTTGGACTATTTGGTGGTTTACTGCGTTTCAGATGGCATTTATGCAATGTTTAAGGCGTATATTGTTATTTTTCAACGTGGTTTGACCTCTGTCCATGTGTTAAAAACGTTCTTTTCTTTCTGTTAGAAGGTAACATTCGTTGTTAATTACAACGATTTGTTAGGGTTTTTTGTATTTTTCTTACAAAGTGCTTGATATTACTTTGCTGGTTGGATACAAAGCCAATACTTCTATGCCAATGTTCAGGGAATAAAAATGCAGATTGGTGTGCCTAAAGAGATACTCGTGAATGAAACGCGAGTTGCTGCAACACCGAAAACGGTCGAGCAGCTGTTAAAAATGGGGTTCAGCGTTGCTGTAGAGCAAAATGCTGGTATTCACGCAAGTTTCGACAATGCCGCTTTTGAAGCCGCAGGTGCGACAATTGTATCAACTGAAGAAGTATGGCAGTCAGATCTTATTCTGAAAGTAAATGCTCCTCAGGTGAACGAAGAAACAGGCGTTGATGAATTTGATCTGATCAAAGAAGGCGCAAGTATTGCGAGCTTTATTTGGCCAGCTCAGAATAAAGAGTTGTTAGAAAAACTAGCGACCAAAAAAATCAACGTCATGGCGATGGATTCAGTGCCACGTATTTCTCGTGCGCAGGCACTTGATGCATTAAGTTCTATGGCAAACATCGCTGGTTATCGTGCAGTTGTTGAAGCGGCTCATGAATTTGGTCGTTTCTTTACCGGTCAGATCACTGCTGCGGGCAAAGTACCACCAGCGAAAGTGTTAGTGGCAGGTGCGGGTGTTGCCGGTCTTGCTGCTATCGGTGCTGCGGGTAGCCTTGGTGCTATTGTTCGTTCTTTCGATGTGCGTCCTGAAGTTAAGGAGCAAGTTGAAAGTATGGGTGCACACTTCCTTGAAGTTGATTTTAAGGAAGACACCAGCACCGGTGATGGTTACGCGAAAGAAATGTCTGATGAGTTCAACAAAGCGGCTGAGCGGTTATACGCTGAGCAGGCGAAAGACGTTGATATCATCATTACTACGGCGCTTATTCCGGGTCGTCCTGCTCCGAAATTGATCACCAAAGAAATGGTTGACTCAATGAAGGCGGGTAGCGTAATTGTTGACCTTGCGGCAGCAAACGGCGGTAACTGTGCGTATACCGAAGCCAATAAAGTTATCACTACCGCTAATGGCGTGAAAGTGATTGGTTATACCGATATGGTTGGTCGCCTGCCGACGCAGTCATCTCAGCTCTATGGTACAAACCTGGTTAACCTTATTAAACTTCTTTGTAAAGAAAAAGACGGTAACATCGACATCGACTTTGACGATGAAGTGTTACGTGGTCTGACAGTTATTAAAGAAGGTGAAGTTACCTGGCCCGCGCCACCAATAAAAGTTTCTGCAGCACCGCAAGTGCCTGTAAAGGAAATTAAGAAAGCGGTGGAAGTCAAAGAAGAACCGGCTTCTCCGGTTAAAAAATACGGAATAATGGCTGCGGGTATTGCTGCATTTGGTTGGGTTGCGAGCTACGCACCTGCGGAATTCCTTGCACACTTTACGGTATTCGTACTGGCTTGTGTGGTGGGTTATTACGTTGTCTGGAATGTTACTCACGCACTTCACACGCCATTAATGTCAGTGACTAACGCAATTTCGGGCATCATCATTGTTGGTGCACTGTTGCAGGTTGGTCAGGGGATAGGTTTCGTTACCTTCCTGGCATTTATCGCCGTTCTAATTGCAAGTATCAACATATTTGGTGGCTTTTTTGTTACCAAACGGATGCTTGAAATGTTCCGTAAAGATAAATAAGGAGTAACACATGTCTGCAGGAATCGTACAGGCGGCATACATTGTTGCTGCGGTGCTATTTATCATGTCTCTTGCGGGTCTTTCCAAGCAGGAAACCGCACGTGCAGGTAACTATTACGGCATGGCCGGTATGGCTATCGCGCTTGTGGCGACGGTATTTGGCCCTGATGCTCAAGGTGCTGGCTGGATCATCCTTGCGATGATCATTGGTGGCGCGATTGGTCTCTATTTGGCGAAAAAAGTTGAAATGACCGAGATGCCAGAGCTGGTTGCTATTTTGCACAGCTTCGTGGGTCTGGCGGCTGTTCTGGTTGGTTTCAACACCTTCTTCGATCATGGCGAACTAACTGGCGCTTTATTGAATATTCACCTCGTGGAAATTTTCCTGGGTGTATTCATCGGTGCTGTTACTTTCACCGGTTCGATTGTGGCTTTCGGTAAGTTACGTGGCATTATCTCTTCTAAGTCACTGATGCTTCCTCATCGTCATAAGCTTAACTTAGCTGCAGTAGTCGTTTCATTGCTACTGATGATGTACTTTGTAAATGTTGAAGGTTCTACTTCCGCACTTATTATTGTCACTCTTATCGCATTTGTTTTCGGTTACCATTTGGTTGCTTCAATCGGTGGCGCAGATATGCCAGTGGTTGTGTCAATGCTTAACTCATACTCTGGTTGGGCAGCGGCGGCGGCAGGCTTCATGCTGGCAAATGATCTGTTGATCGTAACAGGCGCATTAGTCGGCTCTTCTGGTGCAATTCTGTCTTACATTATGTGTAAGGCGATGAACCGTTCATTCGTAAGCGTTATTGCAGGCGGTTTTGGTACTGTTGCTGTAGTGTCTTCTGATGAAGAACAAGGTGAACACCATGAAGCGTCAGCTGAAGAAGTAGCTGAAATGCTGAAAGATGCACGCTCTGTCATCATTACTCCAGGGTATGGTATGGCGGTTGCACAGGCTCAGTATCCTGTTCATGAAATTACAGATAAACTGCGTGCGAGAGGCGTGAATGTCCGTTTTGGTATTCACCCTGTTGCTGGCCGTCTTCCTGGTCACATGAACGTATTGCTTGCAGAAGCAAAAGTACCTTATGACATTGTTCTGGAAATGGATGAGATCAACGATGATCTTGGCGAAACAGACGTTGTACTGGTCATAGGCGCGAATGATACTGTCAACCCGGCGGCTATGGACGATCCAACCAGCCCAATCGCAGGTATGCCAGTATTAGAAGTGTGGAATGCTAAACACGTTATCGTGTTCAAGCGTTCAATGAACCCTGGTTACGCAGGTGTTCAGAACCCACTGTTCTTCAAAGAAAATACGCAAATGTTATTTGGCGATGCCAAAGATAGTTGCTTGAAGATTATTGAGCATATCTAATAAGTTTGATAACTCTTTGAAATGAAAGGGAGCCAGTTGGCTCCCTTTTTTTATTGAAGTGAAGCAAAAAAAGGGGGCGGTATTGTTAGTAATGCCACAGCAAAAATACTGCGTTATTTCTTTGCTGAATTTGCGCTAATCAAAGCGTAAGCGTTTTATACTACTGACAATTTTCTGACATTGCCTGGTGATTGAATGTTAAACTCAATGGATGAAAAAGTATGCGCTGTTAATTTTACTCATTGTTTCAGGGGCCTGTTCTGCTGCAGATCTAAGCTTGCCTGATCGTTTAAGCGCGGTACGCTCTGACTTGTTTAAGAGTGAGCCATTAGCAACATACGATTTTCGCCAGTTACAAAGTTTATATCCCACACCGTTGCTGTTGCCATCAAGCTTGCTTCCACAATCAGCTAACTATCCGCTGAAGTCAATTAAACGCCTTTATCAGAATTCGTTAACGTGTAAAGGGCCGTGGCCCGTAAGCCCGTTAGTAACACAGCCTGTGGTTTTTACCCGAGCCCTCTGTAACGATACAGTGTTACCTAAAGGCTGGTTTGTCCGTTCAGGTTATATTCATCCCGGCGGTGGAAGTTATGCCTCTCGCTTTTTGGAGAATCATCCTGACCGTGTCGACAGTCTGACTGAGTATTTGCATATTCAGGAACGTGCACTTTCACCAACCAATACGGTGTTGGGTCGACTGCAACGGATGAGTAGTGAAGAAGTGACCGTTTTTATTGCCGGCGCAGAAGCATTTATTTCAAATGGTGAGTTATGGTTCCGAAATGGCAATGAATACCATGTGTACGATCAACCAACATGGTCGCTTGTGCTAAATCGGTACGATATCCATTTTCAGCGGCTAAACAAATCAGATTTTTGTTTAGTAAAAAGCGGAAACATTTGCTGGCAAGAAGAAGATAAGTCGTATTTAACCTTTTATTTGTTAATAAGCCTATTGGTTGTTAACGTAGGCTTATTAATTGGATGGGTAGCTTACCGTTGGCGGATCCGCCGCAGAGCAATGCAGGAACGTATGCTTGTCTTGCAGATCCTGACTCACGAGCTTCGGACGCCCATTGCAAGCTTAGCGATGACAGTAGAAGGTTTTCGCCGTCATTTTGATGATTTACCTGAGTCACTGTATGATGAGTTCAGGCGCTTAACTGAAGATTCAAGACGTTTACGTCAACTTGCAGAAGCCAGTAAAGATTACCTTCAGGCAAATCAACAGGAGTTAAGCGTTCATCAAGTTGACTCATTTAATGAGTGGATTGAGTATTTAAGTGAACCTTATGATGTAACACTGTTCTTACCTGAAGACAGGGCAGTAAAAGTCAACATCTACTGGCTGGGCACTTGTATCGACAACTTATTGTCTAATGCTCAGAAATATGGTGTTGCACCAATGACATTGACCTCATCGTTCAATGATGGAAAGTTGATTGTAAGAGTGGAAGATAAAGGACTGCTGGGGCCCAAAGACTGGGCTAGATTGAGGAAACCCTTTGTCAGTGAAAAAGGCTTGGGGCTTGGTCTTACAATCGTTGAATCGATGATCCACAGAATGGGTGGACGGCTGAAATTACAAGGTCCGCCAACAACGTTTATTTTGGAGATACCGTGTGAATCAAACTCTGCTACTGGTTGAAGATGACCGCAACCTTGCTGCTGGTTTACTCGAGTGCTTAAAGGAAGCGGGCTATGAATGCCTATACGCCGATTGCGCGACTAAAGTTGCAGACTTATGGCAAAATGCGGATCTGGTGGTACTTGACCGTCAGTTACCGGAAGGTGATTCATTAGATTATTTGCCTGATTGGCTGAAAATTAAGCACGTGCCTGTCATTTTATTAACGGCGATGGTGTCAGTCACAGACAAAGTCGTTGGCTTAGATTCAGGTGCGAAAGATTATTTAACCAAACCGTTTGCTGAAGAAGAGCTACTCGCTCGAATTCGGGTCCACCTCCGAAATGGTGAACAGGAGACGCAGGCTGCAAACATTATTGCTGTTGGTGACATTACGATTAACCTGGATAGTCGCGAAGTACAACAGGGTGGTGACGCTGTCACATTAACGCGCACTGAATTTGAGCTGCTTCTGTTCCTCGCCAGGCATGCTGGCCGCGTGTTTACCCGTGACGAACTTTTGGATAAGGTTTGGGGCTATAACCATTACCCAACAACTCGTACTGTTGATACTCATATTTTGCAGTTACGTCAAAAACTTGCTGGTATTGAGATCGAAACACTGCGAGGTGTCGGCTACCGCATGAAATCCTGAAACCAATGACCAAACTCTCTTTTACTTGTACGCTTCTCTTGTTGCACTCGGCGCTATTCGCGTCGGGTGCTTCAGCTACATGGTTTACAGGTAAAGATCTGTACACCGCTGCGCATCAACGCTTGCTGAAAGGTGAAACGTCGGCCAGTTTTGAATCCATGATCCAGGCCTGGCAACAGACGCCTAATGCTGAACAACGCATTAATCTTAATAATCTGTTAGAGCTTGCGATATCAGAAGATTGTGGTCATAGCCTTGAGCAAAAAGTTTTGCCGCCATGGTTGTCGAAACTATCCATTCAGCGCGAGGTTATTCAGAACCTGAACCAGGTCACGCTTAAGGTATCCATTATTGGTTTGACTCAGGCTAAAATTGAATCAATCAAATTAACCAAATGGCCTGATGAAACCATGATTGAGCGTTCTCCAGTGATTGAAGAAGGGGGCGATTTTTCAGTTGAAGCCCGGCGATTAGAAAAACCAATCAATGCTGGTTTGTATAAATTAACGATTAATGCTGAAGGTGAACAAGCCTGGATCAGTTGGATACTCTTAACGGAACCTTCGTTTAAACAGCGCATTGGTTGGAAAGACAGTAAAAACTGGCGTATTGAACGAGGTCAGTTATCTAACCCTGCATGTCCATCACCGGTATTATCCATTAACTTATATGATCTGAATGACACAACTTGGACGCCGTTATGGACCGAACAAGTGGATGGAAAGCTACCAACGACTTTACCGAAAATAGATGTCCCTGATGGTAGATATTGGTTAAGCGTCGGGTTAATCGATAGTCGCTGGCAAGGCGAAATATCGATTCTTGATATACAACGTATCACTCGGCCAGTCGATCACCCCGATTTTTAACCTGATGAGCAGGCTAAAACCTGCCATTCGTTCAATTTTGATTTATATTTAAAAAGTTGTATTTTAATTGCACCTTTAAAGGTGTATGATTTATACATGTTTAAAGGTAGGTCAAGGTATACCTATGATGCAAATTTTAGATAACGAGAAAGAACAACGAATTATCCCCTTTTTTCGATTAGCTTTTCGTCCGTTTTTTCTTGGTGCGAGTATTTTCTCTGCAATATCAATGATTGTCTGGGCTCTGTTCTGGTCTGGTACCGTCGATGTTTCTCAGTTGATGTATGGCAATCCTATTTGGTGGCATAGCCACGAAATGCTGATTGGTTTTACCTGTGCCATTATCATCGGCTTTTTGCTGACGGCAGTGCAAAACTGGACCGGTAACCCTGGTATAAGAGGGGGAAAGCTGGCAGTTATCTTCCTGTTTTGGCTTGTAGCACGTATCGGTCTACTGCTGGGTACGCCGAACATGATTTGGATGATCATTGATCTGATCTGGATCCCATTAGCCGCTTATTTCCTGGCAAAGCCAATTGTGCAACGAAAGCAGTGGAACAATTTATTTTTTGCGCCTTTACTGCTGGTATTAACCTACTTGAATGCTAAGTTACACCTTATTAGTTTAGGTGTGACCTTTGGTGCAGAGCAATACGATCTGCGTTCAACGGCGTTAACTATCGTCACTGTCATTTCCATTATTGTACTTGTTGTCGGCGGCCGTGTTATTCCGTTTTTTACCTGGCGTGGTACCAATACGGAACAAATTACTCGTATTACAGCGATTGAATTGCTGGCAATGCTTCCGAGCTGGTTGCTGGTATTGAATGTGTTATTGCCCGTACCTCAGGCAATCAATCAGGTTACTCTGCCGGCATTGTTCATATTAACCGGCTTCACCCATCTTATTCGTTTTGTGCGCTGGCGTAGCTTTCAGACACTGAAAACACCTTTACTATGGTCACTGCATGCAGCTTATATCTTTATGATTATTGGTATGTTTATGCTAGGTCTGCACTTTATGTTTGGTGATATAAGTTACAGCGTCGCGTTGCACTTTATTACCGTTGGCGGGATCGGTGGCATGATCTTAGCGATGATTTCGCGCGTGTCTTTGGGGCATAGCGGACGTCCGCTACAGGTGGGACGCTGGGTTGTTTGCGCTTTCATTGCGATTATTCTTTCGGCATTGGCTCGCACGGTCATGATTTTGTTATTGCCGTCTTTAGCGATAAATGGTTATGTGATCTCAGCGTCGTTATGGGTTATCGCGTTCACCATATTCTCTGTGTTGTATTTCCCAGTGTTAACACAACCACGCCTTGATGGCCGCCCGGGTTAACGTTTGGATTAGCTTATAGTGAGAGGCGGGTAACGGCTAACTGCAGGCAAAGAGTGACAAGCTTCATGTTTAGTCCTAAAATGACCGCCCCTTTAGAGATGCAGAACAATAGCTATGTTTAATAATACGCCGACGTTGAATCACGAAGAGCAACAAAAAGCCGCTGACCGAATTCATGAATTCATGGCGAAAGGGATGAGTAGCGGAGAAGCGATTCTGATTGTTGCTAACGAGATCCGTGAAGCAGCAGCGAAGAAACAGGCTGAGCAAACCAGCGAAGAAGAATAACAAACGGCTCCTTTTTAGGAGCCGTTTTTTTTAACAAAATGTGCGTTAAATCTCATACACTTCATGTAAATTTAGTATATTCAGTCTCGCTGGAATAAAATATATGTTGAGTGTTATTTGCTCAGTTTGATGTAGTGGTTTTAGTTAGGGGGCAGGATGAATAACCGTTATATAAAAGCGCGTACATTGGCCAGAGCTAAGCATACTGGTCAAATGTATGGCAAGCTCCCTTACTATGTTCATCTTGAAACCGTCTCTCGCCTTGCAAGCCCTTTTGGTATTGATGCAATGATTATTGCGCAATTGCATGATGTTATGGAAGATACTGTAACCAGTGTCGATGAAATTGCGGCTGATTTTGGTTTTCTGGTTGCTGATGCCGTTCAATACATGACTGATGGTAAATTGGAAGACAGAACGAAGCGAAAGATAGCGATTAACCAACGCTTAGCACTGTTGGATACCGGTGAAGAAGCGGCCCGATTGGCTTTGATAGTAAAAACCTGTGATCGGTTAGCTAATGTCAGGGCGAGTAAAAGCACATCAAAACGGCATTATGAGATGTACCGGCAAGAGCATCCTTCGTTTAAACAAGCGGTCTACCGAAAAGGATTATGTGAAGCACTTTGGTGGGAACTTGATAGCCTGCTTGATAAGCATTTTTGACGTTAAGCGATAAAACGAAGGCTTTCATTAGCAAGCCTTCGTAAGTCAGTTTAAACCGTTTTATTCGTTATCATAAATTGTCGGGATCGGCTGACGCTTGTGTTGCGTTGCCTGATAAATTTCCACAAGGCGTTCTGCAACCTCGATCTCGACAGGTTTGCCTTCCAGGAAGTCATCAATCTGATCGTAGGTTACCAGAAGTGCATGTTCATCGGGTTTCTGTGGTGCCAACTCTTCCAAATCTGCTGTCGGTACCTTTTTAACCAGTAATTCCGGTGCACCCAGTGCCGCAGCAAGTTGGCGAACTTGGCGTTTGTTCAGGCCAAATAAAGGTGCAAGATCACAAGCGCCGTCACCAAACTTGGTATAGAATCCCGTGATATTTTCAGCCGAATGATCGGTACCCAATACCATGCCACCAACAAGGCCAGCAATTTCATACTGGGCAATCATCCGGGTACGTGCTTTTACATTGCCCTTAACAAAATCAATTTTGGCGTGGCATGAAGGAAGCAGGTCTGTTCCTTCAAGCGCAGCTAAGGTACTTGCGTGCGCACCGTCTACACCGTCCTTGATATTCACGCTAACAGAGTGGGTTGGCTTAATGAAAGAAAGGGCTAGCTGCGCCTCATCTTCATCGTGCTGCTCGCCGTAAGGTAGGCGTACTGCGATAAATTGATGATCTTGAGTATTGCTTTCGTCATTCAATCTGTTGATAGCCAGCTGAGCCAACCGTCCACACAGTGTGGAGTCAACGCCACCGCTGATCCCAAGAACAAGGGATTTACAGTTGGCTTGCTTCAATTTATGTTGAATAAAGCTGATACGGCGTTGAATTTCAAAATCAACATCAATTTCGGGCAATACGCGCATTTCAGCGCGAATAAGCTGTTCCATAGTGAATGAATCCTTAAGTGGGCTTAGCCCAATTTGTAATCAGTTAAATGGGTTTAATACGGAAAAGTGATTTTTACATTAAACCTTTGGCAAAATCATGCGATAACTCTAAGGCAGGATCAATGCCGAACTGCGAATAAAATTTAAATTGAAGCGATTTCCACCAAACAAAGTGAAATTCGTTTGGAAATAGTATAAAAAGAGGCCATTCAAACGATGACGCAATCTACTGCCGTTTTCGGAAGTGCATTTAACCCACCAAGTTTGGGACACAAGTCTGTCTTGGAACGACTTAGCCATTTTGATCAAGTCTTGCTGCTTCCTAGTTATGCCCATGCATGGGGTAAGGTGATGCTTGATTACGATGCGCGCTGCGAACTGGTTGAGGCGTTCATTGACGACCTGAATCAACCCAACCTGTTACTTTCAAGACTTGAAGAAGAAATGGCTGTTGGCGATGAACCAATTACAACCTATGCGGTATTAACTGAACTCCAGAAGCGAATGCCTGATACCGAGTTAACCTTCGTTGTTGGCCCAGATAATTTTCAGAATTTTGATAAGTTTTATAATTCTGAGCAAATATTGTCACAGTGGCAAGTACTGGCGTGTCCGGAAACCGTAAAAATACGAAGTACGGTAATACGTGATAATATTGTCAAAAAGCGTCCTATTTCACATTTAACGACACCAAAAGTAGCTAGACTTTTAGTAACTGATGAGAGATATTTTTTTGATAAGGCTGAAGGCGAAGGCTAAAGGCTCTTTTGAATAAGGCGTAATTTGAAGCGTTGTAAGATAAAACTACTTACATTCCTGGCTATAGCTGTTGTTCTTGTTTCGTGGGAAGTATTTGCATTATCCTGTAACTACTACGATTCAGAACAACTGTCTGCTATGTCTGACGATGAAAGGTTGGTTTATCTTAAGTCTTGCCCATCCTCTTCAATTGATCACCCCGAACACCCAAGTGCGGATGATATAGCATTTATCACGGAACAAAATTCAGATTGGACCGAAGATAAAGAAGCATCTGGTAGCGGTTTCTGGGAAGACTGGGCAAGAGATGGTGACTCACCGTTTCTTATTAAAAAATCGGCTTCAACTTTTTATGGGTTAGGCGCTTGGTTACCAGCAAAATATGATGAGCAAGAGATCGAGACTATTCAAGATGCTCAGGAGTGGATTAGAAATCACGGTCTGCAGATGAGCTTCGGTATTGGTGGTGAAGATGGCGATTCACTAAGACTTCGCGTTGACTACCGTTGGCATGAAGACGAAAATGACGATGTCTTTTTGCAAGTCGAAATACCGTTCCAGTAATTACGGTCATGTTGTTCAGAAAGCAACGTATTTACGTCGCTTTTTCTTGCCAGCCTATTTCCTATTCGCTTAGTTAGATGTTAGCTCAGTTAGACTCTACAGTTAAAACGGTTCGCCCGTAATAGGTTGGGCCAGTGCTTTTAACGTATCAACGGATGTATGCAGTTGTTCTGCAATTTGAGGTAATTTTCGGCCTGACCGAGATAGCTTTAATGCTTCACGTAACATTATGCAGGTTTCGAACTCATGAACCGTTACATCTAGCAGCTTTGCCAGTTCAGTCTGCGCTGCAGAATCAATAACCTTTTTACCCGCCAATAAGGCTGATAACGCACCATGATAATTTTTTGCTAAATGCGGAGAAGCAAATTTAGAGCTAACCTTAAGCTGTGTAGCTTGGTCAGCCATTACACGTAACAAACGCCCGTAAGGATCTTTCCAGTTTTGTTTTGATTCTGAACTATTGGCGAGCTCAATAAGTACCGAACTTAGCAAAGGTGTCACTTTAAAAAAGCCAGCTTCTTTGCACAGTGAACTGGAGTTGTTATCAGCCTTCTCAGAAGCAGTAACACGAACAGAGATCTCAACTTTATAGAACTGGCTGCCAGGAAGTACGGTCAAAGCATGCAGGCAATCGAAAGGGACCCAGAAGCCTGTCCCTTGGGTGATCAAGAACTCTTGTTTACCTAAGCGGATTAAAGCTGATCCTTTTGTCACAACAATCATATAAGATGTATTGCTCTTGCGACGAGGCCCAACATAAAGATAAGTCTGATCGTTTTTAGTAAATTCAATTGCCTGTTTCATAATGACTCTCTAGCAGAATAGCCCGCACATAGTGTTCTGTTTTCCTCGGAGCGTCAACATCAGACGAGTCAATGGCCGAGAAATTGGTGATTTTTGCATTGAACTGATGTCTAACTGGCTAACAAAGATCGATAAAATGGCTAAAAATCACACTTAATGGCCTGGTAAGACCTCCAACCACTGTGGTTGTTGCGTCATGTCATTGGGTAATTTCCTATTTCTAAGTAAAATAAGCCCGTTTTTACTACAGACGAAGCATAATTGTGCAAACAGATAACGATATATATAAAGAAATTCGTCCCTATAACGATGATGAAGTGAGTGATGCTATCTCTCGTCTCATTGACGATAAAGAATTTATTACGGCAATTTTACATTACCGTTTTCCTCTGCTATCCGGCATTTTTGGATGGCTACTGACACCGATAATCAAGCGTTTCTTAGTAAAGAAATGGTCGAATGTTAAAACCGTTGAAGATGTTCAATCTCATGTTTCCAAGTACATGAAGGGAACGATAGACCATTCATGTGACGGTGTAACATTTAACGGGCTTGATCAGCTGGATCCGAATCAGGCCTATCTTTTCGTTTCAAACCATCGTGATATTGCGATGGATCCTGCCATGGTCAACTGGTGTCTATTCCAAGAGAAACGCAAAACTGTTCGAATAGCGATAGGTGATAACCTGCTTAAAAAACCATGCGCGACAGAGTTGATGCGTTTGAATAAAAGCTTCATCGTGAAACGCTCGTCGAAAGGGCCTCGTGAAATGATGAAAGCGATAGGCTTGTTGTCTAGTTACATTTCGCATTCTTTAGAAACTGGGAATTCTATCTGGATTGCACAGAAGGAAGGCCGTGCTAAAAACGGTAACGATAGAACAGATCCGGCTATCTTAAAAATGTTCAATATGGAAGGGCGTAAACGTAAACAGCCTTTCCCCGAATTTATGGCCAGTTTAAACATCGTTCCTGTGGCAATCTCTTATGAGAATGATCCATGTGATGTCGCGAAAGCGAATGAACTCTATGAAAAACAGACTTCAGGTTCTTATGAGAAAGGTGAATTCGAAGATATCGAAAGCATTATTCAGGGAATTGTGGGACAGAAGCGCCACATCCATGTCAGCTTTGGTGATGTAATTAAATCGTCATTTGAAACACCAGAAGAACTGGCTGAAGAAATTGATCGTCAAATTACGGCTAACTATCGGCTGTTTCCTGCAAACTATATTGCGGCTGGTATTGAAGATGAATCTGTCACTGAAGAAGAAAAAACGCGTTTTGAAGATAAGCTGTCTGCATTACCTGATGGTGTAGCGAGCATTCTCAAAGATATGTACGCATATCCGGCTTTGAAAAAACAATAAGCTTGAACTATAAACGAAGGCGATAGCATACAACTATCGCCATGTTTTATTTTCCTTGACGGCGCTATGCTAGTACCTAAACACAGTAAAGATGATTGATTGAACAGATTAGTTTTTTATCGATGAAGCCAAACCGTCGTCATCCTCGAAATCGCTTAATGTTGATCTTTTCATTATCGATTGGATTTGCAGTAGCGATTATCGGGGATCCACAGTCCACTGAACCTTCCGTGCATGATGGATCCCTGATAACCGCCAGGTGAGTTTTGAGAAAGCCTGCAAGTTCAGTGTTTGGCGGTTTCTGGGATGACGGACTTCGACTGTTTTAATCAATCATCTTTACTGTGTTTAGGTACTAGCACGTTCACCTCAGCAATGTTTGTTCCTAATGGCTTTCTCTACAGTGTATCGCCTGTAATTGTACTCAGGGTTCTGACAATGGCTTTCGGGGAAATAACCTCAACTCGCCGATTCTGCTGCTTTGCCTGTTCACTATTCCCCATACTCAGTGGTTCATCGTTACCTAAAGCAACAAGTTGTATCCGCTCTTCCTCAATACCGAATACAGATGAAATGTATATTGCTACGCTGAAAGCTCGCTCAAAAGAGAGAGTTAAATTGTATTCGTTAGAACCATTGTCATCACTATGCCCAATCACGATCAAATGACTGTCAGGGTGCAGCCTCAAGCGTATCGCGATGGGATCAAGTGCTTGTTGGTTCTCAATATTTAATTCAAAACTGTCCTTTTCAAAATATACAACTTCACGTTGTTCAGGCAGGTTAACCAATAGCATTTTTGGTTCAGGAGTCGACGAAAAAGAGGGGGTGGTCGTGACACTGTCACTTGTGTTTAGTGTGCTGGAAGAACCACTGCAACCGAACAGGCTGAACAGCAAAATAGTAAAAAATAAAGATGGAATTACATTACGAAAGTAAGTCATTTATAAACCTGAAGAACATAAGCCTTTCCTTTAGGTTTAGAACATTCAACGGGAAACACAATGTAATTAATGAGAAGAAGCAAAGAAAGGGTGGTTAAGTTGAACGTTGTACCACCCACATGCTTTTATTTTAGCTGTTCTCTATTATCGGGTTCATTTTTCGATAAGGAGGTTGAGACATACGTTCAGACATAAAATCGATGAAACATCTTACTTTCGGTGCCAAATATTTCCGCCTTGGGTACACCGCATAAATTGGAAGTTCCATATCAGCTTTCCATTCTGGCAGCAACTGAACGAGCTTGTTGGTTTCAAATTCGTCGGTGAGCAGGTAAGTTGCAAGATAGGCAATACCTAAACCACTTTTTGCTGCTTCCAATACGGCAGGTGCATTGTCTATGCGGTAATTACCACGAGCTCGAATTGATTGGTGAACACCATCACGGGTAAATTCCCAATTGATATATTTACGTTCACGGCTTTGATAGGTAATACAGTTATGATGGCGTAAATCACCTGGTACTTTGGGTGTACTATTTTCAGCCAAATAATCAGGTGAGGCGACAACAACGAATTTACAATTTGAGAGTTTCCTCGCCACCATACCTTCAGGTGGATGCTCATGAATCGCAACCCAGCAATCGAAACCTTCTTCCAATAGGTTAGGGCGATGATCAAACAGGCTGACTTCCAGCTCTAAATCGGAATGGGCTTTTTGAAACTCGGCCAAGGCCGATGTGATGTTCGAATTGCCGAATGACTGACCAATGCCAACACGAAGTACACCTTTAACTTCATTGCGATAGCCCGCCACCATAGCTTCAGCTTCATTCACAATATCTAGCAGTTGCTGACCATATTCACAGTACTGTAAACCAATATCCGTTAGTGCAACCGTCCGGGTGCTGCGCTGTACCAACTGACACCCCAGTCTTTCTTCAAGAAAACGAATTTGCTTGCTGACCTGAGATTTAGAGATACCAAGCCGTTCTGCCGCACGAGTGAAATTTTGCTCATGACCGACTGTTGCAAGGATAACCATTTGTTGAAGATTTTCTAGCATAGTGGAGAACCATTAGAACTGATTAGGGGAGTATACCACTGATAAACGTAAGATTTAATAATACTGAATTCTACCCGTCACACTGTAACAAAATAAAAGTAAGTAAGTCTTGCCTGTAATTCGCAGTTGAATTTTCGGCTATAAAAAACTTAGCTAGTCATTTCTTATTTTATAAATATAGAAACACGTCATCACACATGCAGATCCAAGTAAAGTGTTCGCATTTCGAATGTATCGCTGCAAAACAGTCATTTATAGTGTGCGCTTACTTTTGTTGTGCATTTGTCAGATAGTTATAAATCAAAGGCTTACGTCGACCGTTCGTGTGTGTAAACAATCAAAGTCGATATTATCTAATATAATTACAGAAATCACCTAGACAGGATTATATTCGGATCTATCGCTTGATCTTTATCCGAATTACTTCAAATGATAGATTAAATCAAAGCTAACGATTTAATTAATTATATGTTTGCGGATAGTATACGAATCAAAAGGAGGTAACATGTTCAACGTTTTATGGCATTTCTTTGTTTTAGGTTTGTATAGTTTTGGCGGTCCAGCCGCGCACATTGGTTATTTTCAGACAAAGTTTGTTGAGAAGTTAAAGTGGCTGAAAGAAGAAGATTTCACCCACGCGGTTGCTTTATGTCAGTTTTTACCTGGTCCGGCTAGTAGCCAGCTAGGTATGTATGTGGGCTATAAAAAAGCCGGTTATGCGGGGGCGATGGCTGCTTTTGTGGGTTTTACGTTCCCATCGTTTGTTTTACTGACATTCTTTGCGGTGGCGAATCAGAAGTTCAATAATGTCGAATACGTTAATACATTCATTCAAGCTGCGAAACTTCTCGCTGTCGTGGTGGTTGCCGATGCTTTGTGGGGGATGACGAAGAAGCTCATCACCGATAAGCTAACCATTGCTGTGGCTCTGCTAACGGCCATATGGTTATTTTTCAGTACAGGGTTAATCGGGCAGATTTTACCAATACTTCTGGCCGCTTTGGTTGGTTTTATGATGTCATTTTCATCAGATAAAAACAGCCATAGCAGGACAGTGAATGATTCGATTCGGCCAAATATTCTGATCTTGCTGATATTTATATTTCTTTTACTTGGCATGCCGTTACTAACAGTTGACTCACCGTTAGCGGCCATTTTCAATGTATTTTATCAGGCCGGTAGTTTTGTTTTCGGTGGCGGGCATGTGGTATTACCTCTGCTTGAACCAATGCTAGAGGGCATGGTTGAACCGGACACATTCATCACGGCCTACGCGTCGTCTCAATTAGTTCCTGGTCCTATGTTTACTATGGCCAGTTATTTAGGTGCAGCAGCATTAGGAACCGCACCAATTCTAGGCAGTGCTATCGCTACCATAGCTGTATTTATGCCAGGAAGCTTATTACTGTTCGCATTCTTACCAGCCTGGAAAGCGCTTTTCAGTCATTCTCGTTTAAAAGCGTCTATAAAACTGGTCAATGCCAGTGTGGTTGGCTTATTGGCCAGTGCATTTGTAAAGCCAGTGATTACAACGTCTATTGGCTCGCTGACCGATGTGATAGCAGTGGTTGTGGGATATGGATTGATTAAGCACGGTCGATGCCCGGTTTGGCTGCTAGCTATTCTCCTCTTCGTCTATAAATCATTCATATAATCATCTAGTCGCTCTTTAATGGAGCGGCTTCTACTTTTTATAATTAAAGTTAATGCGTGTAACCTTTGCGTATTCCTGTTGCTATCCTAACGCACTATAACTATATATATAACCTACAATAATAATCCTAATTTCGACGAAACTAGAAAAACACCATAAATCAATAAGTAGGATTAAATTGGTCTAGTACGGGAAAGTATAAATGATTGTTCTATGACCTAATTCCAGTTGGCTGGAGTTGTAACATACTTCACCTGATTGGTATGAAGGGTAGGTGGTGGGATAAGAAACCCAGTTATATCGCCACCAGAATAAGGCTGGTGTTTGTCGATGAGGTGCTGCTTTACTATAATTCAATGACAAGTGAATGATTTTTTATGACTAATTCAGGTTTGGCTGTTTTTAGCAATGACTGTTTTAAGTCACCTTCATTTAAACGGTAAACCGGTTGTGTCGATAGAATTTGTCCCACAATAGCAACGATGGGTGATATCAATTGCTTATTGGCAAAAATCCCCAGGTCGTCTGGTGTTACATTTAGGGATTCAACATTTAAATCGTTTAGGAAAATAGCGCCTTCGTCTTCATCGTAGTAGGGGATTGCGCTGAAACTTATATCTACCTCAACCTTTTGCTTTGGTTGGCCTGTGATCATCAGCTCGGCTTGGCTTTTAGCATCTAAACTCACTCTGTCTTCTGCAATACGACCGATACCAACCTTAATATCATTAAAAATGATATTGGCATGAGCAATGCCCTTTACACCGATTGTTCTTTCAAAGCTTGTGCGACTATCAAGATATTCCTGGATTTCGGATTCGGTGACACTGTAACTTGCGCAGCCAGTGATAAGTAGTGTAAGAATAGCGGGGATAATGTACTTCAATGTTTTACCTATCAAATAGTTAAGGCTTGAGTATATCGATAAGTATTAGCCTTTATTTATGTAGTTGCCATAATATTTTCAATAATCTGTTAAAAACAGTATTTAAATTCTAGTTTATAAAGTTTTGCTAGCTGAATCCTATACTTTTCACCTTGCTTAACTGTGTATTTTTGACGCATTTTACGATTGATTTTAATGATTTTTTCCTTCGTCTCGAGACATTTCTGCTTCTTATCGATCTTGGCTTCTATTGGTAATACAGGGTTAAGTAAAAAAATGAGTAAGACTCCCAGCCATGCCGCTTTGTATTTCATTATTTTGCTCATTCCATCAAGGTATGAGCTATTGATACACGATGCGAATGTTCTATAGCAAGGAGATAAACATCGTGATTTTTAATATGCCGATCCAACTCTGAATAACTGGTGTGAAGGCTCGACAGTTGTCATAACCGTGAGATCTTGGTCAAGTAGGCAAACAAGGCTTAAAGCAAAAAGATACAATTTCAGGAGGTTATTAAAAATGGGGGGAGGTTGTTCCTAAAGAGCACTAATTACTTAGTGCTCCCACGTGAGGTGACAGGGTCACGTGTTGTATTATGCCGTTTCGGCAAAAAGAGTTTCCATATCGTAATTATCACGATGCAGGGTGTTTTTAAGTTTCTTCAAAGAGCTAACCTGCAGTTGACGAATACGTTCACGAGTTAGACCAACTTCATCAGCAACTTGTTGAAGTGTTTGGGTTTCATAACCCAGCAAACCAAATCGACGGCAAAGAATCTCGCGATCTCGTTGATTTAAACTCTCTAGCATTGCCATAGCCAACTTACGAACATCATGTTGATCGACATGCGTTTCAGGGCTAGTTGATGAATCATCAGCAATGAAGACTGAAATCGACTGAGAATTAGCGTCATCACCAATCGATTGATCGATTGACACTACCGGCGCATCATAAGCAAGCATTGAAGTAATATCTTCGACACTACGTTCAAGCTCTTTAGCTACTTCTTCATGACTAGGGTCATGACTGGTATTCTTCATCAACCGCTTATGCGTTCTAAAAATAGTATTGATTTCTTTAGAAACGTGCACAGGTAAACGAATAGTACGGGCTTGGTTATGAATGGAGCGCTCTATGGTCTGCTTTATCCACCATGTAGCGTAGGTTGAAAAACGAAAGCCCCGCTCAGGGTCGTATTTATCAACGGCTGTGATTAGGCCAATGTTTCCTTCATCAATCAGATCACTGAGTTGCATGCCACTACCGCGGTATTTCTTAGCAATACTCACGACAAGGCGTAAGTTACTTTCAATCATTACCTTTTTAGCCGCCATATCACCAGTAAGGCTCTTACGGCTATACAAGATCTCTTCTTCTTTCGTCAGGAGGGGCTTATGTGCGATTTCTCTTAAGTACAACTGAATTACATCAGCATCGAAGCTTTGCGTCTCATTTTTTGTGATATCCATATCGATCCCCTAACAGCAAATTGTACGGAGGTACTTCTCTTATATTTATCTGCAACACTTAAAACATTATCATACACCAATGGTATATACTACATGTTGAGTATTGGGTTATGTCAAATTGGCATAAAACTTTGATGTATGATTAAAGGTGGGGTTGATAGTGCTGATATCACTCCAGTTGAATGGTGAAATTGGAATAAATGATGCGGTTAATAAAGCATAGTGTACTGATGGTAATAATTATTGATTTATCAATAGCTTGCTCTTATGCCTTGGCAGAAGAGCAATCGTTGCTGTGTACGCTAAATAATTCCGACAATGCTTTCCTTTATTATCCAGAACATCTGATTTTTGCGACGCCCGATTATCTTATTTTCCAGAATGACGAGGGGCAGGTGATCACACATGTTGATATAAGTACGCAAGTTTTTGTTCGCGTTACACATACGACAGATCCATTCGAAGAAAAGCCACAAATGTTGATAGGATATTGCGAAAAGGTGAGGGAAGCTCTGTCGACATGGTTGCTCGACTAGCCTCATGAAATCGCTCTCAGTACACACGGGGTGACGGTGTCACTTCGTGTGTTTGCTTTGCCCCTGAAATCATTCTTTGGTGCCAAGACAAACCTTAATCTGCTCCCCGTTCAGGGTTTCATGTTCTTCAAGTTCATTAATCAGGTTATCCAGCTCTTTCCTGTGACTTACAATTAAATCCATAGCCTGTTTTTCGGCATTGCCTAGAAGCTCTTTTACAGCCTTATCCACCAACTGCGCCGAGTTTTCGGAAAAGTGACGCGGCTGGGCTATTTCTTTGCCAAGAAACGGATGCTCCTCACTATTGCGGAGATCCACTGGACCAATTTCCTTCGACATACCCCAGCGGGAAACCATGGCACGCGCCAGTGCAGTAGCCTGGGAAATGTCATCATCGGCACCGGAACTGACGCTGCCTAAAAGTTCCCTTTCAGCACTTCGTCCTCCCAGCATCACTACTAATCGTTCTCTCAAATAATCTTCTGGTAGCGTGTATCGCTCGTGTTCGGGTAATTGATGAGTTGCACCTAAAGCCCTGCCTCGGGGAATGATACTCACTTTATAAATAGGATCTGCATGGGGAAGAAAATAGGCAAGCAGCGCGTGACCGGATTCATGCACTGCCAGACGATGTCGCTCTTCGGGCTGAATAGCCAGGGTGCGTACCGTTCCCAGCATGAGCTTGTCCCGTGCTTCATCAAAATGAGTCATGCTTACTTTAGTTGCCTTATCACGGGCAGCCAACATAGCCGCTTCATTAACCAGATTTTTGATATCGGCACCTGAGAAACCGGGTGTTCCGGATGATATCTGCTCAAAAACCACGTCGTCACCCAGAGGAACTTTGCGAGTATGAACCTTCAGAATGGCAATACGATCATTGCGGTCTGGTAATTCCAGCATCACATGACGATCGAAGCGACCCGGCCGTAAAATAGCCGGATCCAGTACATCTGGGCGATTGGTTGCACCCAGTACAATGATGGCTTCATGGCCGCTAAAGCCATCCATTTCAGCGAGAATCTGGTTAAGGGTTTGTTCGCGCTCATCATGGCCGCCACCGAGACCCGTACCACGGGTACGGCCAATGCTATCCAGCTCGTCAATAAAGATAATCGCCGGTGAGTTTTTCTTGGCTTCCTCAAACAGGTGGCGAACTCGAGATGCACCAACACCCACGAAAACTTCGATGAATTCAGAGCCTGAAATGGAATAGAACTTGACACCGGCTTCACCGGCCAAAGCCCTGGCCATAAGTGTTTTGCCTGTGCCAGGTGGCCCCATCAGCAACACCCCGCGTGGCACTTCGGCGCCAAGCTGACGAAATTGAGTGGGATGTTTGAGGAATTCAACTAATTCGGTGACTTCTCGTTTAGCGGTATCCTGACCAGCCACATCATCAAAAGTGATATCGGGAATTTCAGCAGCCTTGGTAGAGCCGCGCAGAAATTTACCCAACTCGCCTTTGCCGCCCAGCCCGCCTGAAATATTGTGCTGTGCCCGATTAACAACCCAGAACCAGAAAGCAATAATAAATATCCATGGCAACATACTAAGCAGTATCGGCCACAAGACCCCATCAGTATCTGGTGGAAGTACTTTTAATTCAACACGCTGTGCTTCAATAGCGGGTAAAAGACTTTCGTCGCCAATATCGGGAATGCGTGTTTTGAAATACCTGCTCAACTCTTTCTGCGGACCAATGTTCGCAGCTTGCAACAAAGTACCTTCAGCCTTATTGCCCTTTAGTGTGACTGACACCAGCCCACCATTATTCAACAATTCCTTGAATTCGCTATAGGGTATGTCATAGGCAGGCTCTGTTACCGGCCTTTGTGTCAGAGAAAAATAAAGCGTGACCATCAATCCAATAATGACCATTGCATTGATGATCCAATTATTTGGGATAGGCTGTTTTTGCGGATGTTGAGATTCTGGCATTAGTCCTCCTGCGGTGCAATTTATTAATTTGAGATACTTTTGCAAATGCAGAATATTCTATTAACCTTTCTCTTTAATGCTGCTGTCGGCTCTAATTAGATGGCTAAATTTACCGTACCACTACAATCTATAATAGTGCAGGACTGAAAAGGCGCATCAAATCATAGTGATCATCAATAAACACTGACTTACATTGATATCCGTCCAGCTGTTTAGCGACTCTTTTTAGCTTCACCATCTACAAGATATTTCAATCAGGCGACAAATCTTGTAACAAAAGAAAACTCAAATAGAAATTAAGTGGTTGAAACGTATGGTTAAAAGACAGAAGGTAAAGAAAGGGGGCGGATTTCGTTCTTTAATAGATAATATGATTCGCAATACTGAAGGTGAACCAATTGAATACTTCGGATATGGCAGAGAACGCCAACCCGACGAATCTCCCTTCGAGTTATCTGCTGAAGGGCTGGTTTGTGTGGTTTCCAATATTGTTGAGAAGAACCAACAGCCGCTTATTCAGGAATCTGGGATTTATTTTGCGCTCGGTCAATGGATTGTCTCTCAGTACAATGAATTCCATGAGGTTACTGTCTATGGGCCATTTGATGATAAATTAGCAGCTTTAGACTATGGACGTGAGCAACTAGGTGTTGTCAGCTATCATTCTTTTCCTGTTTTCGACGTGTTTTAAAAGGAAAAATGGACTTTGAAATTTTAAAATCACTCGCATTTCTCGGCCTTTTTGCCCCAATTTCCATGCAATTAAAAAAATGATCACTTTACCTTCACTATCCGCAAAAAAAGCCCCATTCATACAAACGAAAGGGGCAAACTGGTTAGTATCGGTAACTCCAATGCGCATTACGTTAAATCGCTACCGAACTGGAGTAAAACACCCACACACAACGATTACTCATCATTCATCTTGTTAGCATGATAGCAATTTGACATTGCTATCATATACCCGTTAATAAAGGTTGCTTTCGCTTCATCATTAAAACTTGAGAACCCGCGTTCTTCGATTGCATTTAATGCGTTATCTAACCAGTGTTCTACTGTTTTTACAACTACTTGCTCTCTCTCTATCTGAGCTAATACTTCTTCTGGTGTAAGTTTCATCATTCTTTCCCAACCTTTTTATCCATAGTAAGTAAATAATAGATTGTTGGTGCAGATCATATGAGCAAATTATAGTAAATCGCAATTGTGGGTAATGATGATACGCCGAATTGCAACTATTATTATTTTATAGGTCTCATAAAAGGAGGTGTGTATGCATCGTGTTGAGAATCGCGAAAGGGTATTAACGTTCTTGGTCAACAAAGGTTTGTGCAGCAGAGAATACGCTGTATCTTGGTATGAGCATGAACAAATTCCGGCCTTCGACATGGAAACACCTGAACACATAGTTAAAAGTGGGCAAGTCAACGCACTGTTAGATTACCTAGAGGCGGCAACATTTGAGAAAAAATTGAAACCTGAAGGTGACACTGATGAGGATGATTACCAAGTTATTGTTCATGGTGAATCACTCGGAATGAATCAGCCAGATAAAAACTCTTAATTAATGTGGGCTCATTATGCAGATGAACACAAAGGGGTTGTATTTTGGTAGGTGTAATACAATTACGTTAATGAGCTAAATTAACTATGTTTAGCTCATTAGATAAAGACTCTGTCTAATCAGCTTTGATATATTTATATTTATATTTTTGATATGCACAACAAGCTAAAATGTATTATTTCACCTTTCTTAGTAACTCTTTCGACCAAACAAGATGTGTATTTATGATGGTTTTATTGCTGTATGCGATATCAGGCCGTCACTATTTAATATGCGTAAAATCAAAGTAATACGACCTTGTTAGACTGGTTTCTATTTGACTTTGTCAGACTTTTGTCAATTTATCTGTATTTTGAACGCTGGCTGTTGATGCATGAAATCAATTTCGAGTATATTAATCGTGCTTTTATATCAGCAGCTAAAAATTCCATTAAGGGGTTAATTTGGATTAATTAATATTTTGAATAGTATTCAACTACTCAAAATATTGATTGATATTAAATAGATAAATACAATTATATTGGAAGTACCCATGCGATTATTCTCATTATTATTTGTTTCTATGTTCTTGATTTCAGGATGTGGTTCTGGTGGTGGCTCAGAGAGTGGACAGGACAGCGTCTCTAACTCAGGAAGTGACATTTCAAATTCCGGTGATTTCAATGGAACACCATCAAATCCGGATGAGGGTAATAGTAATGCGCAAGGCCCTGTTGATTCAGGTAATGGGGATTCATCACCGGCTCCAGCACCATCTCCAGTACCATCTCCAGTACCATCTCCAGCACCGGCTCCAGCACCATCTCCAGTACCATCTCCAGCACCGGCTCCAGTACCATCTCCAGCACCGGCTCCAGCACCGGCTCCAGCACCGGCTCCAGCACCGGCTCCAGCACCGGCTCCAGATCCAGCACCTGTTACAGGTTTAGAGCAAGAAATGTTGACAGCGGTTAACGCTGCACGGGCTACCGGTTATGACTGTGGTGGAACCTTTATGCCAGCGGTAGCTCCGTTGACTTGGGATGCTGATCTTGAGCAAGCTGCGTTTGTCCATTCTAGCAACATGGCTAACTACAACTTCTTTAGTCATACCGGTCAAGATGGTTTAAGTGTAAGTGACCGTGTAACAAATCAAGGTTATAATTGGCGTGCAGTAGGAGAAAATATTGCAGCGGGTCAGAATGATGTTAATGCTGTAATGACGGGTTGGTTAAATAGTCCAGGCCACTGTAAAAACATCATGAGTGCTAATTTCACTCAGATGGGTGCATCATTTGTGAATAATTCAAGCACTCAATATGGTATTTACTGGACCCAAGTATTTGCTGCTCCAAGAAGCTAATCTCATTGAGCGCTGGTTGTTAGTTACTACCAGAGTATTTTGATAACGTCACCTGGCCGTCACTGATATAGTGGCGGCTTTTTGACAAATGTCACAGAGCTACAAGGTCAGTAAATCTTGCAGGTACAATCAAATACTTCTTAGGCGTTTATGAAACATGCTCTTACAGTGGTCATTGTAAGTGATTGATCCTTAGAACCAAATCCCTGACATGGCTTTAATGAACGTTATCAATTAAGTGAATTGTTAATCTTGTTATGCCGAGATATACAAAACAGGATCATTGATATAATGTTAGGCAATTCTTGAAAATGGACAGTAAGGAAAAAGGATGTCTGAATATACAGCTGTAATTCGATGGAACCGTAGTGAAGATGAAATTTTTAGCGACAATCAATATAGTCGCGGTCATATTTGGGAGTTTGATGGCGGTGTAACTGTTCCAGCTTCATCTTCACCTCATGTTGTCCCATTACCATATTCAGTTGAAGCCAACGTCGATCCAGAAGAAGCGTTTATAGCGGCCTTGTCTAGTTGTCACATGCTGGTTTTTCTCTCAATTGCAGCAAAACGTAAGTACGTAATTGAAGGGTATGTCGACAATGCTCTTGGTGTTATGGAAGAAGACGCTGATGGAAAAACATCAGTGACAAAAGTAACTCTACGACCTCATATCGTATTTTCCGGTGAACGACAGCCAACGTTTGAGCAACTAGAAAAAATGCATCATATGTCTCACGAGAACTGTTTTATAGCAAACTCGGTCAAAACAGAGGTGACGACTGAGATAATTGCCTAACAATCTGCTCAAATGGGCGCCATTGCACTCAGCATTTTCGGTTTGAAGTGAATAGGCTTGGCAAGTTAATCGAAAGCGTCACTTAGCCCCCTGTGTCAGGATAGTTGTCACCCCTTAGTTTTCATCTAATTGCTAAAACAGGGAGCGGTAACCTAGGTTGTAATGAATCTATATTCTCCAGAAAGAAAAGAGGCGGTTTTAAGCAAAGTTCTTCCACCTCAATCACGATCAGTTAGTGAAGTTGCACAAGAGGAAGGCATTCCGTACCACACCTTGTATCATTGGCTAAAACAGGTAAAAAACAATGGT
>NZ_JAKJSP010000008.1:0-1408 GCF_050337085.1 Photobacterium sagamiensis
CTCCAGGGAGACTGCCGGTGATAAACCGGAGGAAGGTGGGGACGACGTCAAGTCATCATGGCCCTTACGAGTAGGGCTACACACGTGCTACAATGGCGTATACAGAGGGCTGCCAACCAGCGATGGTGAGCGAATCCCACAAAGTACGTCGTAGTCCGGATTGGAGTCTGCAACTCGACTCCATGAAGTCGGAATCGCTAGTAATCGTGAATCAGAATGTCACGGTGAATACGTTCCCGGGCCTTGTACACACCGCCCGTCACACCATGGGAGTGGGCTGCACCAGAAGTAGATAGCTTAACCTTCGGGAGGGCGTTTACCACGGTGTGGTTCATGACTGGGGTGAAGTCGTAACAAGGTAGCCCTAGGGGAACCTGGGGCTGGATCACCTCCTTACCTAAAGACTTACTGTTTTATGCAGTGTCCACACAGATTGCTTGGTTAAAATGTAAAAGAACGTGAAAAGACTTGGGTCTTTAGTTCGGATTGTTAGCACCCCATACCCTTGGTAAAAGCGGTGAGGTCGGTGGTTCAAGTTGAACAAGTTCCCAAATGGGTCTGTAGCTCAGGTGGTTAGAGCGCACCCCTGATAAGGGTGAGGTCGGTGGTTCAAGTCCACTCAGACCCACCACTTTCTCCCCAAGAAAAATGTGGGTAACAGTCTTTTTGAAACGTTGGGGCTATAGCTCAGCTGGGAGAGCGCCTGCCTTGCACGCAGGAGGTCTGCGGTTCGATCCCGCATAGCTCCACCACTCTCTAAACACATTCATTTATTGAGATGAGTGTCATTAAAAAGTGGAAACCTCTTCAAAGAGAAACACATGTTCTTTAACAATCTGGAAAGCTGACTAGTAAATTCAATCGAATGATTGAATTACAAATGTTTTATAGAAAACGATAAAAAACGAGTTCTCAAAACAAACACATTCAAGTGTCTTGTGTAAGAGTCCGGCGAAAACAAATCCTCTCTTTTAAGAGAGAAACCTTGGTTGTTGCCATACGAAACCTCTTGGGGTTGTATGGTTAAGTGACTAAGCGTACACGGTGGATGCCTTGGCAGTCAGAGGCGATGAAGGACGTATTAACTTGCGATAAGCGTAGATTAGGCAGTAAAAGCCACTTGAGTCTGCGAGTTCCGAATGGGGAAACCCACCGGCATAAGCAAGTATCGCTACGTGAATACATAGCGTAGCGAGGCGAACCGGGGGAACTGAAACATCTAAGTACCCCGAGGAAGAGAAATCAATTGAGATTCCGGCAGTAGCGGCGAGCGACCCCGGATTAGCCCTTAAGCGGCATTAGCGTCAGGTGAATGTGCTGGAAAGCACAGCGGAACAGGGTGATAGCCCCGTAGCCGACAACGCTTTTACCGTGAAATCGAGTAGGACGGGACACGTGATATCCTGTC
>NZ_JAKJSP010000009.1:0-3016 GCF_050337085.1 Photobacterium sagamiensis
CGAAGCACCTGCTCGACCATGAGCTTAGAAGTACCATAAGGATTTGTGGTTCCGCCGACGGGAAAATCTTCGCGAATTGGCACACTAGCAGGATCGCCATAAACCGTAGCCGACGAGCTAAATACCAACTTGAACACGCCAGCCTTCTGCATTTCTTCAACCAGAACAGCAGAGCCGGTGGCATTATTACGGTAATAATCCAGTGGCTTTTGAACAGATTCACCGACAGCTTTTAAGCCGGCAAAATGAATAACGGAATCAATACAGTGGTTACTGAAAATTTCACGCAAAATGTCACGGTCAAGAATATCACCACGATAAAAGACGGGAGACTTACCTGTAATTTGCTCAACACGCGTTAAAGAGGCTTCACTGGAATTACTGAGGTTATCTAAAACAACCACATCACTGCCCTGCTCTAAAAGCTGAACCACAGTGTGTGAACCAATGTAACCCGCACCACCGGTAACTAAAATTGTCATTTATTCTCCTAAATATAATTCAGTTCTAGAACATCTAACGAAAGCTTTAATACAATATCGTATGGCTAAGATCTTTGGCCTCGCCTTGGCACATACATAATAGTGACACCCTGACAGGGCCTGCGCATGAACATTTTTTAACCAAACAAGACTTCTTCTAAGAACTGTTTGTTTAAAATTGCCTTCATTTGTTTACGTTTAATACTGCCTTTGAATGGGTGTGCCTTCAGTCTATTTAATGCCATATGACGAAATCTCGCTAAGTTTTCACCTGCATTTCCATAGACTATTCGACTTTCATCTTCCCTCATCGTAACGTCCAGCACCCAATGTAAACTGTTTTCAATTGCCCAATGACCACGGACTGAATGAGCGAATTTTTCAGCATCAAGTTCGGCTGAACTAATGAAGTATCTAACACTAACTTCACCCGATTCATCATCACCTTCCACTCGATGAGAGACTGCAACACCAATGCTTTTCATTCCCGGCCATTCAAACGATAAATCGACAAACTCATCAAATAAGTCACTGGTCAAATACATCCGAGTTTCTTTACGACCGTGTCCTTTTTCCTCCGTCGTATGGCGTTGTTGATCAAATCAGTTTCTAAGCGGATCTAGTTCTAATTAGCCGCATGCTATGCAATAGCTGTTCTTTCAGGCATACCGAGTCTTATGACTTTGTTTATAGCTTTGACATTGGCTAGGGCTTCGCCAACTTGACCGTTGTAACTACGGAGTGTCAATGTACCGTTGGTTAGTCCTTTGTATCTCGACATGGCAGTTTCTGAGAGCGATCTAAAATGATACCCAGAATCGACTTTCCATTGAGCTAGGTTATTAGCTTTCAACGCCGATACTGCATCGTTTCTCGGATGACCATCTTCCCAATATCCTGCATTTTTCCTCGGGGGGATAAGAGGAGTTATYCCTTTGCGYTGTAAGACCTTATRACATTCTTTGGTATCGTAAGCACCATCAGCAGATACTTCTCGAATTTTTCGGCGTAGTGGATTGAGTAACGTAGGAAGCACTTCATTGTCACCAACATTCACTAAGCTAACTTCTGCGCCTATGATTTCATGCGTATCAACATCAACGGCCAGRTGAAGCTTTYGCCAAGTTCTACGTTTCTCATAACCATGTTTTCGGACTTTCCATTCACCTTCACCGAATACTTTCAGGCCNGTGGAATCGATAGCAATATGTCGAACTGGCCCTTTTGATGGGTTGCGATATTTCACCTCGACAGTCTTAGCTCGTTTGCTGATACAGGTGTAATCAGGCGAGCTAAGTGGCACATTCATAAGCTTGAAAATGGAATCGATAAAACCTTGAAGAGCGCGCAGTGGNAGAGAATAAATCCCTTTAATCATYAAGGCAGTTTCAATAGCGGTATCAGTATACTGGAACCCACGACCACGCCTGCCGTGATGTTCGGTGCATCTCCAAGAGTCGATAGCAGAGTCATCAACCCAGAATGTAATTGAACCACGTTGTTCCAACGCTTTGTTGTACTTCTTCCAGTTTGTAATTTTGTTCTTCGACTTACCCATTGCTGATACCTAAATCACCGGTGATAGATGATCTGATCACTGAATAGCAAAAGAGTTCCCTGATTTAGTCAACAACGCCATTAGCTCAGCACAAAAAAATCTTCATCAATATAAGTGAAGGGGATAAAAAAATTATAGTGCTAGATTAAACTTAGCCAATATCATCCCGAATGAAGTTACATCCTCAAAAACTCTGTTTATTCTTAATTTTTTTACGGACGCTATGGTAAATCGACATCAAAAAACTACTGAAAAAGGCTTACAGCTATTTTCATTGAACTATACTTTTAGTCTTGATTTACCTGATTTTTATTGGAGATGGTAATATGCACGCTAAACATCGATCTTATATTTTAGTAGGAAAAGTGCCTCGTAGTGCTCATCTTACGGTAAACCATATAGGAATTCTGTACATCGAAATTGTGGAGGGACACAAAAAACTTGAAGCTGAGTTCAAGGATTTACTCTTTGAGCACGATGGAAAAACAACAGGATTATTTTGTATTAAACATGGCAAACCAAAACATAAACGTTGGCATGTTGATCTTGCTTGTAATGATGCCAAAGAACTCAAAATGCTAATTAATGACGCTAGAGATGAATATGAAATTCTAATGCGTGATCTTTGTTGAATAGGTGACGAACAAGTGTGTTCACGTAACAGGC
Organism: Photobacterium sagamiensis; assembly: GCF_050337085.1. Taxonomy (NCBI): domain Bacteria; kingdom Pseudomonadati; phylum Pseudomonadota; class Gammaproteobacteria; order Vibrionales; family Vibrionaceae; genus Photobacterium; species Photobacterium sagamiensis. The sequence continues at coordinate 2,707 of NZ_JAKJSP010000009.1, forward strand.
AGAGACAACAAAGGCCGCCAATTGGCAGCCTTTCGATAACGACCTCCTGTTGTTAACCCAATATAGTGATGCCACTTTTTCCCAATTTAGAGATGTCACATTCTGGTATGGCTGGTTCCCTTTACCAACTATCCAGAGTCATGCGGGATTGTTGCAAATAATCGGATAGGGCAGACATTGGTCAAAAACACTAACTCGCTCCTATCCCTAAGCGTCTTAGGCTGGCTGGTTATGAACTGCGTATACCCGTGATCATTGATGATGCTTGATTTCTTTAATAATGAGGATCATGCTACACACTATGAAAATG